>JBFJVR010000107.1:0-7814 GCA_041624095.1 Oleiphilaceae bacterium | reverse complement strand
GCTGCACCATATTAAACAATTTGCAGACTACCGTCGCCACGCCGACAAAATGCCCAGGCCGACTGGCCCCGCAATGTTTATCGCCTAGCAATGGCACTTCGACCCGTGTCTGTTGATCAGGTCCATCGGGGTATACTTCGTTAACGCTGGGGGCGAAAAGCAGATCGCATTTGCGTTCTGTCAGAGCAATAGCATCTTGCTCTAATGTACGAGGGTATGCATCCAGATCCTCATTTTCACCAAACTGCATGGGGTTAACGAAAATACTCGAAACCACAAATTCGGTTTTGCTTTTTGCTGCGTCTATTAGTGACAAATGCCCTTCGTGAAGATTACCCATTGTGGGCACAAATCCGATGCGTTTTCCGGCTTGGCGAGCATTGTTAACAGCTTGCCGTAAATCGGCAATAGTATGGACGGTTTGCATGATATCAGCCCGAAAAACTATAGTCAGAAGAAGGAAACTCTCCGCTTTTAACAGCCTGGTCGTAACGCTCGAAGGCCTGCTGTATCGAGTGTGCACCTTCCATAAAATTCTTTACAAACTTGGGCTTTCTTCCGCCACTAACACCAAGTAAATCGTGCATCACTAATACCTGGCCGTCAGTCACATTGCCTGCCCCGATACCAATGACAGGAACTTTTACTTTTTTAGTGACCAGTTCTGCGAGAGAGGTGGGTACGCATTCAAGAAGGATGATATCCGCACCGGCCTCTTCAAGCTCTTTAGCCGTATTGATCATCCGGTTGGCTTTGTCTGACTCTTTACCTTGGACCTTATAGCCGCCTAATTTGTTAACCGATTGGGGTGTGAGCCCAAGGTGTGCACACACCGGAATTCCCCTGTCGCTCAGAGCTTCAATCGATTCTGCGAGCCATTCTCCGCCTTCGAGTTTCACCACATGGGCACCGGCCTTCATCAGCAGCCCGGCATTATGTAGGGTTTCCTCGACACTGTTATTTGACATGAAAGGCATGTCGCTGATGATAAGTGCGCCACTGGCACCTTGTTTTACGCAGGCAGTATGATAGGCCATTTCATCCACCGACACCGGAAGCGTGCTGTCGTGGCCTTGCAAGACCATGCCTAGAGAGTCTCCAACCAGAAGAGCGTCGATACCGGCATTGCACGCGACTGCGGCAAATGTAGCGTCGTAAGCAGTAACACAGGAAAACTTTTTTCCTTCCTGTTTTAATGATTTAAGCGTTTGGGTCGTTACACTCATGCGTGTTTCCTTTTATCAGTGGTACGCCGTAAGGGTAGCCAGATGTGCACGGCTAGACAAGAACTATCCTAGTCTTCTTTTACCAGACTATGGCCCAGACATGATTCAACATGCTCGCGTAACAATGTACCGTCAGGAAGAGACCAAAGCGGAGCTAGCTCCAAAACCGGAATCACTACGAAGTCCCTTTCTAATGCGTGACGATGCGGTATGACTAAATCAGGGTGACTTAGCTCAATGCGTTGTTGTCCGTAGAACAGGATATCCAAATCTATGTTGCGTTCTCCCCAGTGGCGGGTTTTGACTCTGCCTTGCTGGTCTTCAATGGTTTTACAAAGTGCCAGCAAATCTCTTGGAGAAAGCGCAGTTTCGAGCAATACGGCGGCATTGATAAAATCATCTTGATCTTGTGGTCCCTGGGGCTTGCTGCGGTAAAACGAACTGGTTTTCAACAGGCTCACGTCTTTATGCGAAGCGAGGGTGTTAAGCGCGAGTTGGAGTTGTTGTTTGGGGCCAGACAGATTGCTACCCAGCCCGATTATGACCTGATTCATCTGCGCCACTCTAACGTGGTTTTTTCCCGCCGCGATTGCGGCGAAAGTTTTTCTTTACCGGCTTTGGTATTGCATCGGGGTTTTGTTCCTGGAAACGAGTCCACCAGCTGCCTAGGCCATTCAGGTCTTCTCCGGCCTGTTCCCGCAACAGTAAAAAGTCGTAGGCAGCTCTAAAGCGCGGTTGCTGGGCTAGCAAAAATGCGCGCTTTCCTTGCGTTTTGGTCAGGCGGATCTGATATTCCCATATCTCCTTCATCATTAAGCTGAAGCGTTTTGGAATGGAAATGTAAGGCAGTTGGGCTTGTATCGCTTTTTGTGAAGCCTGCTGTAAAGCAGGGAAGTCCGGTACACCTTCATCCACGAATTGTTGCCATTGACGTTTGACTTCAGGCCATAACAAGGTCGCATAAAGAAACGCTGGCGTGACGGGCTTTTCCTTAGCGATACGCAGGTCGGTATTGTGTAGGCCCGCCTTTATAAAGCGCACGAAGTAGTCCTGATCAGGGTGTTTAGACAATGTATTTGCTACATCCGGAAAGAGACTGTCAAAGAGCCCGTATTCTCGCAGTGAGTCAAACAAGGTTGTGGCATGTCCGGATAAGAATAGCTTCAATACCTCGTCGAACAGGCGGGCCGCCGCGACATTGGTGAGTAGCGGAGCCAAGGAATGAATACTTGCTGCACTTTGTTGTTCAATAGCAAAGCCCAGTTTCGCAGAGAAGCGAAGCGCTCTAAGCATACGAACAGGGTCTTCACGATATCGAAGTTCCGGTTCGCCTATTAGCCTCAAAGTACGGTTTTGAATGTCCTCAAGGCCGCCCAAATAGTCATAAACAGCGAAATCGCGGCTATTGTAATAAAGTGCATTGACGGTGAAATCGCGCCGCACGGCATCCTCTTCTACTGTGCCGTATACGTTATCTCTTAACAGCATGCCATGTTCACTTTGTGTTTGTGCACTTGCTGTGGGCGCATCTTCTGCCGAGCCTCTAAAAGTAGCGACTTCAATCATTTCACGGCCGAACAGGATGTGCACCAGCTTGAAACGCCGACCGATTAATCGGGAGTTTTTAAATAAAGCATGTACTTCTTCTGGGTGAGCGCTGGTCGCGATATCGAAATCTTTCGGCTGGTTTCCGAGTAGTATGTCCCTTACGCCCCCTCCAACCAGATAGGCCTCAAAACCGTTGCTTTGCAAGCGGTGCATAACTTTCAGGGCATTCGGGCTGATCAACTTGCGCGACACGTTATGTTGGTCGCGAGGTATTATCTTGGGGGGCAGTGTCGACATTATAATTATGGTTTCGTGGCGGTGTTTAAACGCGTTGCGTTATGAGATTAAATTTAAAATGCTGATATTAACGAAGTTTACCTTGAACAGTGCAGGAAAACTATTCAATAGAGGGTTCTATCTATAACAGGGGGCATGTTCAGTATGAGTTTGCATGAAAAGATCGAAAGCATTCCGTTTTCGACCTTTCCATGCATAAAAAGAGCAGACAATCATTTGTTGTTGTTGTGGATCCTTGTCTCTACCTAGGGCACCGGATCAACCGATGCATGCAAACGGAATACTTTGAATACTCAGAGCGGAATTTTATGCTGAGATTTGAACTCTGAATGTCGCTACTTGTCGTAGTTCTTATCACTTCAGAATATAACCCAACACAATTTTTCTGCCGCTAAAAAGCTAGGCACTCAAAATAATCAGTTCGCCCCGCATTTTTTATTTTTAATATCGCGGATTCAGACTGTAATTAACTACTGTTTTTATTTTTATTTTTCTATCTACAGTCTTTGTTATTGTTGTTCTTTACAGGATTTTAATAGTGCAGCTGGCGTACCATAGTAAAAAACCACTATAAATAACAACAACTTAAAGTATTAGTCTACGCCTTTTGGACTAGAAGGCGTAGTAAAAGATCTATAAATCCCCGAAAGGTGTGTAAACATGTTTCTTTGGGTAACACTGGGTAACATAAAGTGTAGTGCCAAGCTCAGCGTGAAATTGTCGCAATACAGGTGAGTTCTGATTTTGTGACCTGTCGCACACTTCAGGCTCTGAGTTCTGATCAATTACTGATCGATTGTTTTTTTTCTGGGGATGCCCATTTTTTGGCGGCGCTCCCATAGGCTTTTTCGGCTGATTCCAAGACGCTGAGCAAGCTCCGTTTCACTCATTCGATTCTGGTTTTCGAGCACGAACTGCTGAAAGTAATCTTCCATCGAGAGCGATTTAACAGGTTGCGAAATCTGATACCCGGGGGGGGCGTTCTGAGGGGTAATAAGGCCCTGAGGAATCTGGATGTCATCTACTTCCGATTCAATATCCAGCAGGTCTGCGGTGATGACATTGTCGTCACAGAGTATCGCGCCTCTTTCTATGGCGTTTTCCAGTTCTCTGACATTGCCGGGCCAATGGTAATCCCGAATTGCCTTCTTCGCATCCGCGCTCAGTTTTACCGCAGCTTGGTCCAGTTTTTTGCAGGCCTTTTCTAATAGTTGATCGGCCAGCCCTAGTATATCGCTGCCGCGTTCACGCAATGGTGGCAGCTTCAGTTGCACGACGTTAAGCCGGTAAAACAGATCCTCCCGGAATTGACCCGTTCGGGACAGTGCTTTCAGGTTTCGGTGGGTTGCGGCGACAAGTCGAACGTCTACTTGGCGCGACTGGGTTGAGCCTACGCGTCGTATTTCCCCTTCTTGTAGAACCCGTAAAAGCCGTGCTTGCGCTTCGAGTGGTAGCTCGCCAATTTCGTCAAGAAACAAGGTTCCGCCATCGGCGGCCTCTATTAATCCGCTGCGGGCACTTACTGCACCGGTAAATGCACCTTTTTCGTGGCCGAACAGTTCTGATTCGATTAATGATTCGGGGATCGCTGCGCAGTTAATACAGATATATTCTTGTTGTTGTCTCTTGCTTAAGGAGTGGATTGCTCTTGCTGCCAGTTCTTTACCACTGCCTGTCTCGCCCTGTATTAGCACCGTCGCTTCTGTTGGTGCTACTTTCTTCATCAACTTAAATACTTTCTGCATCGCTTCGCAGCGACCATAGATCAATTCGTTTATTTTCTGATCTGCCTCGTTTTTAGCTAGTTTGCTGTTTTTTGGCTTGCTCTCCGAAACGAGAATATTGCCGACGATTTCTGTGATGTCATCCTGATCAAAGGGTTTTGCGATATAGTCAACTGCGCCGAGCTTCATGGCTTCAACTGCTGAGCGCAGGCTAGCGTAACTTGTCATCACGAGCACGGGTACGCCCTGGGCAAGTTGTATGATGTCCGTTCCGGGTTGGCCCGGAAGCCTGATGTCGGTGATGATCAGGTCAAAAGAAGGTAGCGCAAAAAGTTCTATTGCCTCGTTAATCGATTGCACCGCTTCTACCTGATAGCGGTTTTTTTCCAGAATCTTTTGCAGCTTAGAGCGGTTTTCGGCTTCATCTTCGATTATCAGAATACGGCTCATTGCCTTCTCTACTTTGAATGCTCAATATGAATGTGCACTTATATCACGTGCGGTGAGTCGATTATGATAACGGACAGCAATAGGCTATTTCCAGTGCCGTTTGTTCAGCTGCTTTCTATTGTGACGCTGTTCGATAGTGTATTGTGTTGCCAATCTTCGAGGGCGAGTTCTAGTGCGTGTTTAGGGGACGTCGGTGTCTGTTGCAGGTTTAAACCCATTAGCTCAAATACGTGCTTAAGGTTCTCCGTGGCAAAACGCTTGTCTATGGCGGGAGAAAGGTTCTGTTTGCTTAGCTTTTGTCCATGACAGTTCAGCAATACCGGGAAGTGACCAAAGGCAGGGCTCTGAGCTCCTAATGCACGGTAGAGTGCCAGTTGCATAGGTGTGGAGCTTAGTAGGTCGGCCCCCCTGATAACGTGAGTAATAGCTTGTGCAATGTCGTCTACTACTACGGCAAGCTGGTAGGCGTATAAGCCGTCTTTTCGTTGCACCACGAAGTCATCGTCTACGGAGATCGATTGTCGACCCTGCATCAGGTCATCCCACTGCTGGGTCTGCCCTTTACACTTGAAGCGAGTGGCGTGCTTGATGCCGGCCTCATGGGTTCTGCAATTAGGGAGGTGCTGCCCCTTGTTGTTAGCGAGATCTTTTCGGCTGCATGGGCACGGGTAGCAATGCCCCTGAACAACTAATTGTTGTAGCGCGTTTGAGTAATGGGTATCGCGACTTGATTGATAAACTACGGGCTCGTCGGGAACGAGTCCGTGGGCTTCGAGGCTTTCAAGGATATGCTGAGTGGCACCAGGAACTTCTCGAGGTCGATCAATGTCTTCAACTCTGAGCAGCCATTGACCATCATTTACTTTGGCGTCTAAAAAACTGACGACCGCTGCAAACAGCGAGCCCAAATGTAAGGGGCCGGTAGGAGAGGGGGCAAAACGACCGCGGTATCGTTTCATTGGCACAGGGAGTGTATCAGCCGCAACAACAGGGGAGTCTTCACTCCCTTGTAAAGTGGCGAAGGCAGCTGCTTTGACAGCAGCCTAAATACCGGTCTGCTTTTCTTTAATCTCAGCGAGTGTTTTGCAGTCGATACACAAGGTTGCAGTGGGTCTGGCTTCAAGGCGTCGAATGCCGATTTCTACACCGCATGAATCGCAGAAACCATAGTCATCCTTTTCTATTCGGTCGATCGTTTTATCAATCTTCTTGATTAACTTACGCTCTCTGTCGCGCGTACGCAGCTCCAAGCTAAATTCTTCTTCCTGCGTTGCCCTGTCACTGGGGTCTGCAAAGTTAGAAGCATCTTCCTTCATGTGATGGACGGTACGATCGACCTCTTCCATCAGCTCTTGCTTCCATGAAAGCAGAATCTTTCTGAAATGGCTAAGCTGTTCATCACTCATGTACTCCTCACCCTTCTGGGTTTCGTACGGAGTAAAGCTAGAAAATGCGTCTGTCTTCTGTTGATTTACCGGCATAAAGATCATCTCTTCTATCGAACTGATTACAACTTGCTGACAAGCCGGGGCAGCAAGGAATTTAAAGCTGAAACTAAGGGGCTGTCGATAAGGTGTTTGGCCTTAATACGCAACGCCACCACCAGCTTAGCCAGCGAAAATTAGCAGAAACTTAAAAAATAAGCCAACTTTTATTAGTCATAGCTTGAATGCAGTGACTAAAACGTGAAGCGTGTTGTGCCAATTCAGTTTCGGGTAAACACATTCTACTAGCTACCCGCGGGAGGATCGGGGTGATTAAGTGAAGCAAGATTCACGTACAGCGTGTGTTCATCGCAGCAGCTTTCGATCATACGAAGTGATGCTCCTGCGCAAGGGCCGCTAACACACATCCCCGATTGCTTGTCGAACAGTGCGCCGTGAGTGGAGCATTGAATCCACTCCTGATTGTGACTCAAAAACTGATCTGGCTGGAACTCAAGTGGCGTACCGAGATGCGGGCAACGATTTTCATAAACAATGAAACGCTCGCCTTGTTGCAATACAAAAAGTTCGACCCCATCCAGGGTGAACCCGGTAGTCTGTTTTGACTCCAGGCTAGCGATATTGCACAGGGTTCTCATGAGGGGGATACTCCTAGGTATTTAATGTTTTGTTGTCATTGTCTGCGGGCATGCCTAGTCTATACTAGATGCACCAGTAACTAATGAAAGGGTAGAGTTCGTGAAAAAAGTGCTTCTTGTTGACGATAGCCGTATATCGCGTTTGATGCTGAAGGCAATAGTACAAAACGAGTACCCAAATTGGCAGGTCGATGAGGCCGAAAATGCTGATGTTGCGTTAGCGATGTCTAGCGAAGCGCGCTACGATATTATTACCTTGGATATGAATATGCCTGGGCGTGATGGCCTGACCATCGCACCCGATTTGCAAAGCAATTGTCCGGGTGTTCACATTGCATTGTTAACGGCTAACGTGCAGGAGCGGGTTAAAGACCAGGCTTCGGAGCAGGGCCTGACGTTTATCCCCAAACCTATCACCGAAGAAAAAATTCTCGATTACATCGAATCATTGCCGGATTAGTCTGCTCGAAATCGACAAAACCCTGC
>JBFJVR010000106.1:0-7839 GCA_041624095.1 Oleiphilaceae bacterium | reverse complement strand
GGCAGGCAACTACACTGAATTGAATCATCAACTCAATGCCCTGTACCTGACCGTCAAACTAACAAAGCGTAAGTAGTATTACGTTTAAAAAATGGACCTGCCGGGTTTTCCTGCAGGTCCGCTACCGTAAGCATCACCAACAACAAGAGCATAAACAGTGCATGACCTAAACAGCTTTTTGCAAAGTGTTGAGCGACGGGCCTTTCGAATGGCCCAGCTTGCAACTCAGCGCGAAGCGGACGCACTGGATATTGTTCAGGAGGCTATGATGAAACTGGCTTGTCGCTATGCAGATAAACCAAGCGAAGAGTGGCGTCCATTGTTCTATCGAATTCTGGAAAACACCATCATGGACTGGCATCGCAAAGAAACGATAAAGAAAGCGCTGTTCTTCTGGCGAAAGGAGCGCAATGAGGCCGAGCGTGATACCACCCCATCACCCCAGATCAGCCACACTGACCCAGCAGATGAACTCTGGACCCATCAAATGGGCCAGCACTTATTGGCCAGCATCGAAGCCTTGCCCGTCAAGCAACAACAATGTTTCGTGTTGCGTAATTGGGAAGGGATGTCGGTAAGAGAAACCGCAGAAATCATGGGCATTAAAGAAACGAGCGTGAAAAGTCATTATTTCCGCGCTATTGAGAAGCTGAGAACGCAGCATAGGGCGCTGGATAACAATGCCCAAAAGGACTCCGGCGAAAGACTAGGGACACCAACGTCCGGTACGTCGTTAAACGAAGGGGAGCCTTCGGCTCTCGGAGAACCTAGACCATGAACCAGCAACAACTTGAGAATGCCAGCCGCGATGCGCTCGACTACAGCGTCACATCGCTTGACCTTGATACACAAGACGCACTTCGTGCAGCCCGGCTCGCAGCGCTTCAAGAGCGACGACAGAATTACACCCTCCGATGTAGCGGGTTTAGCGCATGGCTCTGGTCTGCAGGTATCGCATGCAGTGCATGGTTGATCTTTACCCTGCTGCCCGAACAGTCTACTCTCGACTTTGGTTCTGAAGCAGACAGCGAGGCCGAATTTATCCTGCTGACTTCATTGGACGACACCGAACTGGATATCGTAGAGGATCTGGACTTTGCATACTGGCTTTCACAACACATGGAAACAGCTACAACAAGTGGGAGCGATCATAATGGTTAGTGCAATAACCGTAGCAGCCACTCCGGCCCTTGCTGCCGACGAACAGCCACCGACCGAGTTGGAATTTTTCCTGTTCCTGGCCAACTCGATGGCTGAGGAAGATGGCCTGACTACACCGCTTGATATCGACAGTAATACTGACGAAGGTGAGGTACCCGAATCCAATACGGGCACGCCTGTAACCGAGGGTGCATGGGCCACCCCTGACAGTCAACGGGAGGAGAAACGACAATGAATCTCCGGTTTACACTATTTATAGCAGTCGCGCTGTTTTCACAGGTGGCATTTTCTCAAGACTGGCAAAGCCTGCCTGATGAAACCAAAACCGTACTCAAGCCTTTTGAGGCGCGCTGGTCGTCATTTGACGAGAGTAAGCGCAAGAGTCTCAGCGAAGGTGCACAACGCTGGCTTCAGCTTGATACGCAACAACGCGTTCAGGCTCAGGAGCGCTTTGAAAAGTGGCGACAATTGCCACGAGCGAAACGTGGCGAGCTATTAAAGCGCATGCAGCAATACCGCGAGCTGCCCCTCGAGAAACGACAACAACTCAATACCAGTATGCGAAGGTTTAAATCTTTAAGCCCTAGCCAGAAACAACAGCTACGGCAAAGATTCCGCAAACTCTCGCCCGCGCAGAAAGCCAGAATCAAACGCCAACTTAAAAAGCGTTAGCACCTCCGTTTTGGGCACGTTTAAGCAACTCATATTCCTCAAGCACTGACTCTCACTGGCGCTGTAGTTCTGTACGCCCGGCATTTGATGGTAACATCAAAGCACTTTTA
Source organism: Oleiphilaceae bacterium (assembly GCA_041624095.1). Lineage (GTDB taxonomy): Bacteria > Pseudomonadota > Gammaproteobacteria > Pseudomonadales > Oleiphilaceae > PZPK01. The sequence goes on along the minus strand of JBFJVR010000106.1, from coordinate 5,896 downwards.
TTTTGCAGACACGCTACTTCAATGGACACCCATTCCAGACCAACTGAGCAAGCACTAAACTTCAGTGCACCTGTGATTCGAGCGCGCTCCCCATTTCAGTCAACACTCCCAAACCTCCACGTCAGGCTCAACAAAAAGCCACGGTGCCACTGATGCGACGTTACAGCTTTGTGAGTAAAAGCCTGATGATCGGCCTGTGCTGTGTGCTGCTGAGTAGCTGTCGTTATTGGAGTATGTACCGCTTCGGCACCCAGTTTTGTGACTACGACGAATACATTGAAGTCACCAGCCAGGACGCCAGAACCCGTATCGACTTTGTCGATCCAGTGTTACCTGAGCCCGTCTTTTCGCGCTACCTTGCAGCGCAAGCGATAAAAATCGTTGCCGATCGATATCAACAGACTCAGCACTATACGCTTGTAAACCTGCTCGATCATTCGGACTCTCTGGGCACAGCGATTGAAATTGAAGCTGACTTTAGTTTGGGAACCGGTACACCCTTGCTTGCTGCAGGACGCCTCGACAGCGATCTCAGCCGGGCTTTTTCACCGCTGTTTGTCGATAAGATCCTAAGCTCGGCCTGCTCCGACGATTTCGACTTGTCACTCGAACGCTTGGATATGCGATTTGTACTACCCAAGATTGAACACGGCCCCAAACTAGATGATATTCTTAGGGCCTTTGGCCCGGCGAAGCAAAGCTCACCTGATGCCTTACAGTTCACGTTCGACTTCGTCAGCCATACCAGCATACATCATTGGCAACGACAAAATAGCCCCGTGTTTTTCGATATTCAGTTTTCCCCAAACGGCATTTTGACCAAGCTGTACCTGAACTACCATAAATACCAATTATGGCTCGATATACCCACACAACAAGGGCGCCTGCTGGTCATCCGTGGTGATGCTGCACCGCAAAGTAACAAACAATGAGCCTCTCCTACTACACTCCAGATACAAGCACTGAAGTTAATTATGAGGTGAAGAAAAGCCGCTTCATAGCTCGCCTATGCCCGGCGCTTGACCGGGAACAAGCGATGCAGGCTTTGCATCTGGCGAGACACGACTATCCTGATGCCCGGCATCACTGCTGGGCCTATCGCATAGGCCCTCCTGCAAACCCCACTTTGCAGGCAATGTCGGATGACGGCGAACCCAACGGGACGGCAGGAAAACCCATCCTCAATGTGATGCAACATAAACCCGTCGGTGATGCGATGGTGATTGTAGTTCGTTATTTTGGGGGCATAAAACTTGGCGCAAGCGGATTAGTACGAGCTTACTCATCTGCAACTCAGTTATGTTATGACAGTGCTAAACTGAGGTTTCGTCAGGCCCGTGAAAGCTGCCTACTGACTTGCAAATTCGCCGACGAGCAAGGCCTTAGAATGCGGCTTCAACAGTATGACGTGGAGATTGTCGAAACACACTATACAGAGCATGTAACGCTTCACCTGAAAATAGATGAGGTGCATCTTGCGGCCCTGAGACAGTTCGTCAATGCATTTAGCGATGCTCGCCTACATGTCGGCCCTAATTAAACTTCACGCTTTGGAACACAGATATTACCGCGCAGGGGCTGCTGCATAGCACATAAAACTGGTATAACTAGACACACATGTATTATCAGGTACCCGGTATGGATCAGTCAGTTCCCGCAGTCAAGCATGAAACACCTCCTGAAATCGACGCACAGGAGTTTATCAAAGTCATCGAAACTCGGCGTTCAGTGAGGCGGTTTAACGACGAAGCCGTACCTGATGAAATTGTAAATAAGTGCCTGGACTTGGCCATGCTTGCGCCGAACTCCTGCAATCTTCAACCTTGGGAGTTCTACTGGATCAAAAGTGAAGGGGCGCGAGAGAAAGTCATCAATGCATGCATGAACCAGAATGCGGCTCGCACCTCAAAGCAATTAATTGCCGTCGTTGCTCGTACCGATACGTGGCGCAAACACTGCCTGCAACAAATCGAGCAGTGGCCTGATGGCGACATGCCGGCCATTGTTGAAACCTTTTACCGGCGCGTCGCGCCATTTCAATACTATCAAGGCCCCTTTGACCTTTTTGGCTATGCTAAAAAAGCCATGTATGGCGTGCTTGGCTTAACTCGCCCTGTACCTCGCGGCCCCTATTCCAAAGCTGACATGGAAACATGGGCGGTAAAAAGTACTGCACTGGCGGCCGAGAACCTCATGCTGGCATTTCGTGCCTTCGGCTACGACACCTGCCCTATGGAAGGCTTTGACGCGGTGCGCGCTAATCGGGCACTGAAAATCCCTAAAGATGGCGTTATTACGATGTTTGTCGCTGTCGGTAAACGCGCCGATAACGGTATCTACAACTCCCGTTTACGCTTTCCTCGCGAAGACTTTATCAAAACCGTCTAGCCAGCGCTGCAAATGCTAGTTAATCAATTCTATGCGCTTGCAAGCGGATTGCCTCGACCCTTCTGCCCAAAAGGGTCACGCTTCCTTGGTAGCGGTCTTCTCCTGTCGAACTGAAATCGAACTCATAGCGACGAAATATGCATAGGCGCCCATGAGTGTTACGCCGCAAACCAAGCGCGCGTAATACGACAGTTTGATCAAGCAAGGTGAGCGATAGTTTGTCGCAATAGTTGGCTGCCGACCTGAGGGCCAGTTCTTTTAGCTCCCGACTCTTTAACCAATACCAAACTACCGCGACAACGGCAGCGGTTAATGCAATAGAACGCAACTGCATGGCTTAAGCGGCCGGCGCCTGAAGTACTTCGATAGGTACCTCAAGGTTTTGATCGGCCCATGAAAAACTCAATATCTGATCCTGAATCATACATGCCAGAGACATACTGCGCTCTGTTGCTACAGCCAGCTGTTCTAATGGCTCAGCAGCGACACGCACCACGCCCAGGTTCTTGTGCCTGCGGCAGTCAGCCTGAGCCTTGCTCCACCATGTTTCGACATCTTGCCCGCCATAGGAATAGACCCACACCTGCTGCGACTGCGAACACGCTTTTTTTATCCGCTTGGCATCTGGCTGACCTACTTCAATCCAGTTTTCCAACTCATCACTATACGAGCGCTGCCACAGCTCCGGTTCGTTGTCGGTGCTTAGCCCCTTGGTGAATCCCAAGCGCTCATGATAATGCTGACAGTAAGCAATTAAACGCACCCACATCCGTTCGACTGTCTCCGAGGGATGTAAGGCAACATGGCATGAAATGGTAAAGTATCGGCCCTGATCCAAGTCACTTAAGTCGATAGAAAACCGGTACATCGTAGAGTTGAGAGCCATGAGTAGTCCTTAAGGCGAAAGTTTGTTGAGGCGAAATGTGGCTTGTTCAGCAACACGGCTACCCGGCTCAGCGAGACTCAAAGCGCGTTTATACATACTGAATGCATCATCATTCCGCTGCTGTTCCAAATAATAATCACCATAAAAAAGATAGACTTGCGCTTCTTTAGGCGCAATGCGCTGGGCTTGATCAAGATACCGCTCCGCCTCTTTAATTTTGCCCAGATACAAGGAGGCTGAGGCCTTCTCGATAAGCGTATGTACAACGGGTGGCGTAGAGCCTACAGAAGCGCCCGAAACAGAACCCTCAGGCTGCCTTTGGGGCGCATTTTTGCCCTCTGGCTCATGGTAGTGTGTTGGTACCTCCCTTGGGGTTTGCGCAGGAGACAAGACTGGAGGCGCATCATTTTCTATCGGGCTTCGCTGCTCAGCGGGCACGATCTGCGGGCGCGCTGGGTACTGGCTACAGGCTGTCAGCCATAGCGCTAACACAATGCCTGACACCAAGCCTAAACGTCTCATCATAACCATGACCTCAACCAACCTTTAAAGCTTGAAAAACCATTCTCACAACGCGCATAAGAGCTACCTACAGGCTTGCCCCATACAGGTATGGGAGTGGCACCCCGGCATTGCTCATCGGTGTATACCGCTCGCTGAGTATCAAACCAATAGTAATCAACCTGGGATGGTTTCACCATAGAAACCGGATACTGGGGCACCCGTGCGAATAATTCAGTCCAGACGCGCAAGGCGCCTGTCGCTCCGGTGAAGGATGTCGGCTGGTTGTCATCCATACCCATCCACACAACGCCAAGGTAATCACCCGAAAAACCGGCAAACCAACTGTCACGATTATCGTTGGTAGTGCCTGTTTTCCCTGCTAGATTAAGGGCTGCGGGTAACCTTTGGTAAGCCGACCTTCCGGTACCAACTCGCATCGTCTCCTGCATGCCGTGCTGGAGCAAATAAATTGCTTCAGGAGGGAGCACCTGACTAACCTTAAAAGCATAGCGACTCAGCGTTTGCCCATCGGCAGTGGTGACTTCCCTAATAGCACGTAAGGGCATATTGAAGCCGTTGCTCGCAATGGTTTGGTAAAACTTACTCACTTCAAAAGGCGACAGGGATTGCGCCCCCAATAACAGCGAGGGGTAAGGATTCAGTGCCTTTTCGACACCTAGCTGACGCAGGGTGTGCTGCACGGAATCTATACCCAAGTCCAGCCCGAAGCGCGCACTGGCGATGTTATACGACTTAGCCAAGGCCAAATACAAGGGTACATCGCCATGCTGTTCACCATCAAAGTTGTCTGGCGCCCAACTGTCACCGTTCTCAAATTCTATCCTGAAGGCTTGGTCTGACACTGCACTCATCAAATGATAACGCTCGGGTCGCATCAAGGCAGTCAGGTAAACCGCCGGTTTGATAAGCGACCCGATGGGGCGCACTGCGTCCAAAGCGCGATTAAACCCTTGATAGCGCGGTTCGCGATCGCCGGTGATAGCAACAACTTCACCCGTACCCACCGAGGTGACAACTGCGCCGGTTTGCAAAGCGGCATTGCCGTCCCTCGCTACCAGAGCAGGCAACTCCTTTGCAATGGCCTCATCAAGGCGCTGCTGCACCTGAGGGTCTAATGTGGTGTAGATTTTTAAGCCATCTGAACGTAAGTCTTCTTGCTGGTAGTCTTGCAATAGCTGACGCTGCACCAGATCCATAAATGCGGGGTAGCGATTAGTGTAAAAGCTTGGTTTATCAACCAGGCCCAGGGGCTGCGACGCCAGATAGCGCCGCTTATCCGCATTCAAATAACCGGCGTCTTCCATCAAACTTAATACCAGATTACGCCTCGACCTAGCGCGTTCAGGGTAACGACGCGGGTTATAGTAAGATGGGCCTTTGACCATCGCCACCAACAAACTTAACTCGTCGAGGGTACAGGCCTCAATCGATTTCCCGAAGTAGAAGCGACTTGCCATACCAAAGCCATGAATCGCCGTTGACCCTGACTGCCCTAAAAAAATATCGTTAACATAGGTTTCGAGAATCGCGGTTTTGTCGTAGTGGGTCTCAAGCATTAAGGCCATTAATGCCTCGTTTATCTTGCGAACAATAGAACGATCCCTGCTCAAATAAAAATTCTTCACCAGCTGCTGAGTGAGCGTACTGCCCCCTTGCACAATACGGCCAGCTCTCACGTTTGCCCACATCGCCCGCACGATCGAGAGGGGCGCCAAACCCCAATGTTCAAAAAACTCGCGGTCTTCAGTGGCGATGAGCGCGGCAATCAGGCCATGGGGAATTTGCTCATAACTCAATACAATGCGCTCTTCCCTGGTGCCGGGATAAATCCCGCCTATTTTCACCGGTTCAAGGGTGAACAAAGCCGCTCCGCCGCCGTTTAGGTCTTCGAGACCCGAGACCACATCATTCACTACACGAAAACGGAAACGTCCCTCCGGGTGCTGACCGTCAGGCAATATATGTGCGCGGCGATGCAGGGTCACGCGGCTGCCCTGAATATCGTAAGTCCCCGGATGCAATGCGTTAAGCTCTTGCTTATATCCCAGCAAGCGAAGTTCTTGCTTCAGGTTAGCAGTGTTAAGGGCTTTGCCGTCG
>JBFJVR010000105.1:0-7839 GCA_041624095.1 Oleiphilaceae bacterium | reverse complement strand
GCACTTTCATGCTGACGAATCTGCTCGCTCAAAATGCTCAAGGTTTCATTCAACTGTCGGCGATTACTTTCGAACAGGCTTTTTTCCGATTCTAGAACAACCGGGTCGATATCATCCTGAATCTTCGTCGCGTCAAAATCGGAACCATCTGCCTCAGCCTGCAAGCGTATGCTACGCGCCTGCAGCTCCGAAAACAGCAAGCGGTTTTCCTGAAAAGAACTCGAGAATGCCACATCGCTCAATTTGAGCAAGGCTTGGTTAGCCTTAACCAAATCACCTTCTTTAACCAGTATTTTCGATACCACGCCGCCTTCGAGGCTTTGTACAATTTGCACCTGTCGAGATGGAACAACCTTACCGTTCCCGCGCACCACCACGTCAATTTCAGCCCAGTTCATCCAGGCAATCGCGGTAAAAAACAACGCAACCATGATGATAACGACAATCATCAAGTGTTTAGGCGACCGTTGCACAACCGCAGCGGATAAACTCCGCATGTATGCTAGATCGCTCTCTGAATACTTATTATGCCGGTTTGGTTTCTTAGGGTTCACGATGTTTGCCTTGCAGTTCAGCCAAGACCTGGTCTTTTGGCCCATCAAAAAGTACACGCCCCTGGTCAATCACAATCAGGCGCTCAACCAAATCCAGCATCGCGGCTTTGTGAGTGACTAATACCAGAGTTCGGTCACGGGTATACTCATATAAATTTTTCCTGATGACCGACTCCGTGGTGTTATCCATATGACTGGTTGGTTCATCGAGCACCAATATCGACTCACCCAGCAACATCGCACGCCCAAGACCGATCGCCTGTCGTTGCCCACCCGATAAGCTGACACCTTGCTCTCCTACCTGAGTATCGAAGCCCGCAGGCAAGCGGTTAACAAACTGGTCAACCCCGCACAAAGCAGACACCTCTAATAAACGCTCATCTGTTATTTGCGGGTTTCGATAAATCAGATTATCCCGGATCGTGCCATGAACCAACTGCACATCTTGCGACAGGTAACCAATATTCATTCGCAAGTCTGCCGGGTCTATCTGATTAATATTGATACCATCAATTGATAGCGATCCGGACGACGGCTCGTAAAGAGACAATAGCAATTTCGCAAAGCTGCTTTTCCCCGAACCCACTTTGCCAATAATCCCGACATGCTCTTTGGGCTTTATGGAGATATTAATATCTTCCAATGATGCACTCTGTGCTTCAGGGTAAGTGAAGCTCATATGCTTACATTCTATCCTGCCCTCAAATGAAGGCCGCCGAACATAGGGCTTACTCTCGGAGCGCTCTACCGGCTTTTGCATTAGCTCATTCAAGGTATCGTAAGCGGCTCGTGTCTGGTGATACTGGGTGATCAGTGTAGCGACCTGCCCCATGGGCGATACTGCGCGAGACGACAGCATCACGATGGCAATCAGGCCTCCCAAAGAGAGTTCGAGATCTCCAATCAGATAAATTCCAAATATGATGATCGCGACCGTACTCAGCTGCGTCAGAAGGCTCGTAACCACTGAAATCGAGTTAGATAACATACGGCTATTCATGGATTTTTCGGCAATATCACCCGAGGTTTCTTCCCAGACCCACTGCGCATGGTGGCTGGCACCCAAAGCTTTAATTGTCTGGATCGCACTTAAGCTCTCAATCAAGTGAGCGTTTTTATTTGCTGAGGCCTCATAGACTGACTCCACGCTTCGGCGCAGGGGCTTCACGACAATCGCACTGTAAAGCAGCAATAGCGCAATCGTGACTAACGGGATGATGACAATAGAACCGCCGATATAAAAAACAATGATTAATAAGAGTACCGCAAATGGCAAATCTACCAATGTCGCCAGTGTCGAAGCCGTAAAGAAATTTCGGATGCTTTCAAAGTCGCGCAAATTACTAGCGAAGGCACCAATACTCTTTGGCCAATGATCCATTTTTAAGTTGAGCACTTGCTCGAATAGAATCGACGACATAATGACGTCGCTCTTTTTGCCCGCCGTCTCAAGAAAGTAAGTACGTATAAAGCGCAACGCGGTATCAAAGATATAAACCAGAGCAACGCCAATAGCTAACACCCAGAGTGTTTCCAAGGCATCGTTGGGCACCACTCTGTCGTAGACGTTCATGGTAAAAAGCGGCGTCGCCACTACGAACAAATTAATCAGCAACGATGCCATTACGACGCTAAAGAAAACATCTTTAGACTTGTTTAAAGTACCCCAAAACCAGTGTCCGTGGTCATTTGCTAGCTGGCTCGTTTCTGCGGCGCGCTGCTGATATTCGTTCTTAAGCAGAAACGCGAAGCCCATGTACTCCTCTTCCAACTGCTCTAGCGGAACCCAGTCCTCACCCTCACCGAGCTCAGGGAATATTACTTTTGCCCGTTGGTTTTGGGCATCTATCTCTTCCAAAATACAGGCGTTTCTATTCTTGAGAACCAAAATACACGGCAGCAGCAAACCATCTAGCAGTATTAGATCCCGTTTAATTAGGCGGGATGCAAACCCAGCTCTTTTAGCAACACGCGAAAACATGCCCTTTGAATTATCTAAAGAAAACAGTTCGGGGCCGATATCCTCGGGCCCTACAGGCAAGCCCGCAATAAGTGCATCGACAGAAACCGGCCGATTAAACAGTTTGGCAAAAATCACCAAACACTCTAAGAGAGGGTCGTAATGAGGCTCTATCTGATTCATGCGAGTAACTCAGCTTCTGCCAGTAAATTACCTTGCATTCCATTTACACCTAATTCTAAAAGTTTCTCTGCCAAGCCCTGATTATCTACACCCACGGCAATAAGCTGAATTTCGAGTGCCGAGGTTAAGGTATGCAATGCCTGATACGCACCACTTGCTTTGTTTTGGCTTAAATCATCCAATAGTCGCGCCGTTACTTTCACATAAGCTGGCTGAACTGTTTGTAAAACATCCATCGAACCACTCAAGTCAAGATGATCAATACCAAAGCGGTGACCTTTAGACTTCACCGCCGTTGAAATCTGTTTGAACATTTTTGGTGATTCAACAAAAGCCTGATGACTCGCTTCGATACATAATACCTGGCCGTTAGCCTGAAAATGATCCAGTAAAACGTTAAAGTCGTCTAGCGCGTCGGCGCGTTGGAAAAATGAGTTCGATAAATTTACTGCATAGGGCTCATGTTGCTTGCGACGGCCAACTGCATTGTCGAGCAATTGAAAAACCATCCGGTCTACCGCCAAAGCATAACCCAATAATTGTGCCATAGGTACAAAAACGCCTGCGGGCACCACCTGGCCTTTTTCATCATTCACGCGGATGAATAACTCACGCTGGATAATCTTCTGCTCAGCATTAAAGACTGGCTGAGCAACAAGATAAAAACCGTCATTCGCTAACTTTTCTTTGAACCATGAGCGCCATTCTATTTTCCCCTGAGGGAGCACCAGCTGGGTATCTGTGGCATGTCTATAAGCATAGGGGCCGTTAGCTATCGCTTGCGATAAAACCATGTCGAGCTGAGCCAAGACGGCGCCTGTTTCTGCGCCAGCCTGAACAGTAGCCGAGCCCGCGACCAGATAAATTTCGATTAAATCGGCTGGCAAAGCAGCTTTAAACGATTCAAATACTGCTTCTACCGCCTGCAGCACAGTATTTTTACCTGAAGGCACAAGCAAGGCGAACTCGTCGTCACTCATACGTGCACATCGTTCTTCCGGGTCATTTGCAACCCGCGTATTTAAAAGTTCTACTAATTTTGCGATGCAACTGTCGGCTTTCTCGTAGCCGTGCCTTTCTTTTAGGTCCGCCAAGCTATTTAGCTTAAACAAAACGATACTGCCGCTAAAAGTAGACTCCTCTGAAGTCAGCTTCCCCAACTGAGACAATAAATACTTCCGGTTACCCAGGCCCGTTAGTTCATCGGTATAAATCAAGTCCTGGCATCGCGCCAAGGTCTGCTCCTGATCATCAAAAATCTGCTGTACCTTGGTGATCATATGATTCATCGCTATCACCACACTACGCAGCTCGGTCGTTTTAGGTAGTTTTGTTTGTTTGATAAAGCGATTTTCATGAATCGCCAGAGCCTGGTCTTTAACCTTTGTAAGCGGCCGAAGCAATACGTGTAGATCGAACCAGAGAACACATAAAATCAGAAAAAACAGCAGCGCAAACCATGCCAGTGAACGTTTTATATTCTGATATAACTCGGCATATGCCAGCGCAGGGTGAGCCGTCACTTCCAATGTACCCAGGGCAACCCACCCCTGACGAATCGTTGCCGTTCCAATAGCAGGTTTCAGTGGAACCAATTCAATAAACCAGTCGGGAATCGAGTCAACAGATAAGGTGCGCTCTTTCATATGAATAACGTTGTTATCGGCTCGTACTAACTGAATGCGCGAGTAATAACCGCTATCGAACATGGCATTGAAGTAGGCCTCCAGGGCCGCTTTATCGCTGCCGCTGTTGGTCGTCGAAATGGCAATTCCCAAAGTGGTGGCGACATCCTGTGCCGAGGTCTGCATCTGCGATTCAAGAAACTGACTCGTACGCTGAAAGTTATCCATGCTAATCAGCACTAGCAAAACCAACACGCCCATTGAAACTATCAAAGCAATTTGTTTAAACAAGGTCATTTGGCGGTCCCTTCAAGTGTACTTAACAATTTCGTCCACTTACTGTTCTTAACTTTATCTGTGGGCAGGCTTTTACCTAAGCCCGCCGACGCATTCGTCAAAAAAAGCGACTGCGCGTTAAAACTGTATATGGGCAGTAAGTCCGAGCGTTTGTCTGCCGACAAAATACGTAAATCGTAATTATCGAGCACGAGTGGAATACCTTGAGGCGTGTCAAAATAAGAAAGAACCATATGCGCAACATTTTGCTTAAGTGCTTTAACATAGGTTAAGTACAGGTGCTCGTCAGCTATACCCAAATGCCGCAGAGTGAAAAACTTGGCAATCACAAAGTCTTCACAGTCGCCTGTATGCAAGCCGATAAACTCTTCTGGCGTTGCCCAATAATCCGACTCACCCCAGACTTCTTCATCAAACCTGTGTGTCGCCCGGTTAAAAAAGCGATTCACTTCGGTAAGCTGGGTGAGTATATCTTTGTTTTTTAGCTCTACAAGCAGTTGATTAAGCCGCACACCTCGCTGAAATGCAGGCTCTCCATACTCACTTTTAAGGCGTTCTAGTACTACGAAATCCAAAAAAGGTTCGGCATGGGATTTGATCAGGCTACTGAATGCAATCATGAAGATGAGGCACAACCTGATCAACTCGAGCTTAAACTCATGATGCCTAAAAATGACCCTTGCCCTCAGCAGTCTAATCCGTATATCAAGATCGAGAAACCAAAAAGCCTCAGCGACTAGCCAGCTCGATGGCTTTATTGTAAGCCCCTTGCCCTACCGCTATTGACGAAGAATAAACTCTCCGCGCCGGTTGATGGCCCGCCCTTCTTCGGTTGCATTGTCGGCAATCGGTTTTTTCTCCCCCATCGCGTTAACGACAAAACGTTGCGGGTCGACGCCTTCTGCAGCAAACGCATCGATAATAGCGTCGGCACGCCGTTGCGACAGCGACAAATTAAAACGTTCTGACCCTCTGCTGTCAGTATAGGTAAAAACATTCAATATTGAGTCAGGGGACTCTTTCATCGCTTTCAGGATCTGATCAAATATCAGTTTAGACCCCTCAGTCAGCGACACTGAATTGTATTCGAAGTTAACAAACAGAGACTGCGTCAAAGAGATGCTTTCGGGAATCTGGACAATTACATACGCAGATGCTCTGGCACCTCGTTCATCCGCCACCGAATAAGAAAAACGATCAACCCCAACGAAACCATCTGCTGCTCGAAACACCAAATCCCCGTTTTCGTCCAAGGCAAGTGCTCCGTGCTGCGGCTGAGAAAAACCTGCAAATGAGAGCTGCGCCGACTCTGCATCTGAATCATTGGCCATCAAGCTTGCAGGGGAAACCGTCAAAACCCCATTACGATTCACGTTGAATTCATCATTCCGCGCAACAGGTGGCTCATTCCGCTGATAAAGAGAAGGTGCCTCTTTACCTACGCAACCGAACTCCCCTACTGAGGCATTTTTCGAGCTGTTGTCACACTGGTCAAAACGATCCGGAGTCTGGTCGCCGTCATAGTCCATATTCAAACCCGCTTCGAGGGTATCGACATCCTTGGCACGAATACTGGACACACGTAAATCATCACCCTTCACCTCAACATTTATACCCAAAGGTTGAAACAGGTTCCCTGCTCCTTCGTAGACCCGAAAACGCGCTGCCAAGGCATCGTAGTAGGCTTCCGAATAACTGTTCTGGGCGCTGTTGACTTCGTTCTTCGCGTCCAGCAAGTCGATCAGGTCACGCTCTCCAACGAAGAATTCTTCCCGATACGACACCATAGTCTCTTGCGATTTGGTCACATGCCGCTCAAGGTATACAAGCTGCTTTTGCAGCAAATCATCGGCCTTATGGGCCAAACGGAGCGTGTTAATAATTTGCCTGCGCACCCGGCCTTCAAATTGCTGTTCTTGAGCGATATTGCTTACACGCTTCTGCCTTTCAGCCTGATCCGCGCCACCGTTATAAAGGTTGTAACTCAGGGTCAGCGACAAACTAAGCTCATCATCGTTGTCTCTCGAATCTCTTATATTGTCATTTATCTCTTGTGCCAAGCGCACATCCAACTTGGGATAAAACGACTTCTTGGCCCGACGATGGTTATGGCGTGCCGCTTCGATATTATACTGGGAAACCTTAAGTGCTGGATGGTTAAGCAAGGCTTGGTTGGTGAGGTTGTCCAGTGTCTGATCTAGATCGTCAGGCATCGACGGGTCGGCAAACGCCTCGAGCTCTATATGACGCCCCAAGATCTCATGTAAGCTCGTTAACGCATCCTCCAGGTTGTTATATTGCGCCAGCATACTGGCAAACGCTCTCGCAACCCGGCCTTCGGTTTGCTCCAATTCTGAACGTCGCCCTGCTCCTGATTCGTTGCGGGTTTTTATTTGTCTCAGTGTCTCCTCGTGCGACTCTACGTTTTCTTGCGCTAAGGCATAAAGCTTTTTCTGCTTAAGTACATCAATATAGGCTTGCACCGCCTCAAGAGCGATGTTGTCGGCAGTGTCGTAGATATCATAAAGCGCCGCCTGAACTCGCGCCTCCGCCTGCTTCACAGCATATTCGGTATCAAAACCGTTAAACAGGTTCTGAGTAACTGCCAGTTCAATTACATTACTGTTGTAATCGTCCGACTGCGAGTTGTTGGTGAGCGTATCTGACTCCACGTGGCTAATCGTACCTTCGAGGTCGACACTGGGGCGCCAACCACTCAACGAGGCTTCTTTATCCTGAAGGGCTTGCCGATACACATGGACCCGCTCTCTCACAATTGGGTTAGCATTTATCGCATCTGCAACATAGTCCGACAAAGCCATCGGCATGACAGGCAGCGAATACATTCCAAGGGTAATAAATGTGATGACAGCTCTAGAGACAAACTGTTGGACGGTTGAGCGCATTATTCCTGATACTTCCTAAATTTTGTTCATTAATTTGATACTAGACTAGACCAAGCCGAACGCAACTTAGCGCCGCCATAAAGCCAAATTTGGTGTTTCTTCAGGGGGTTAAGTAAAGTATCAGACGGGGAAGGCTTCGGCATTCTAACAAAAATAGCAGGGGCTTGCCGCTCAAAGATGTAAAGCCTTGTAAAAGGCATGATCTTAACGTGCTGTTGAACAATAGGCGATAACTCAACTTATCGGAGGGCTGCGCGCTGTTCTTTTTAAGAAATGAATAGGGCGCAAGATGAAAGACGCCAACACCGAAGCAT
>JBFJVR010000104.1:0-7971 GCA_041624095.1 Oleiphilaceae bacterium | reverse complement strand
GCGCAAACTGCGGGCGCATCCTGCCCTGCCCTGCCCAGAGGAGGCTGCTGCGCCTCTTATATCCGCGCTACGAGACGCTTTACCCTTCAATTTAACCGCGGCACAGCTGCGTGTTGCCGAAGAGGTCGCAAACGACTTGGCCAGTGAGCTGCCAATGCTGCGTTTGGTGCAGGGCGATGTCGGCTCGGGTAAAACCGTGGTCGCCGCGCTGGCCGCTCTACAGGCGCTTGGTGCCGGAGGGCAAGTTGCGCTAATGGCGCCGACTGAAATTCTCGCAGAACAGCACCTGAATAACTTCAGCGAATGGCTGCAACCCATGGGCATTCGACTGGCGTGGCTTAGTGGCAAGTCTAAAGGGAAGGCTCGTACTGAGACGCTGAGTCATATCGCTAGCGGCGAGGCACAAATTGTCATTGGCACACACGCCTTGTTTCAGGAGGACGTCGTATTCAAGCGACTGGTGCTGGCGATTATTGACGAGCAGCATCGCTTTGGTGTGCATCAACGTCTATCCCTGAAGAACAAAGGCCAGTTGTCGGGAATTGTGCCACACCAGCTGATTATGACCGCAACACCAATACCTCGCACGCTGGCGATGAGTGCTTATGCAGATCTCGATACCTCTGTGATCGACGAACTACCGCCCGGCAGACAAGAGATAGATACCTTTGCAATCCCCGATACGCGCCGGCCCGAAATGATTCAACGGGTGCGCTCGGCTTGTGAAGCAGGGAGCCAGGTGTACTGGGTGTGTACCTTGATCGAAGACTCCGAAACCTTGCAGTGTCAGGCGGCTGAAGAAACTGCGCAAATGTTACAAGAAGCGCTGAACGGTCTGATTGTCGGGCTGGTGCATGGTCGCATGAAAGCAAAAGATAAAAGTTTGATCATGGAGCAGTTCAAAGCCGGGCGTATCGACTTGTTAGTGGCAACCACGGTAATTGAAGTCGGGGTCGATGTACCAAATGCCAGTCTCATCGTGATTGAAAACCCGGAGCGTTTGGGATTGGCCCAGCTCCACCAGCTTCGCGGCCGGGTCGGTCGGGGTGGGCATAAAAGCTACTGCGCCCTGATGTACCATGCCCCGCTTTCGCAAAACAGCAAGGAGCGACTCAGGGTAATGCGTGAGAGTAACGACGGCTTTGTTATCGCCGAGAAGGATCTTGAAATTCGTGGCCCGGGAGAGGTGCTGGGTACGCGCCAGACCGGGCTGGTAGAATTCAAAATCGCAGACCTGCAGCGTGACCAGGACTGCCTGTCTGAAGTAAAGCGCATTGCTCCTGATCTGGCAGCTGACGAGGCTCTGTCACAGCGCTTGATACAACGCTGGCTGGGTGGTCGTATTCGCTATGGCGAGGTGTGAGCATTGAGCCAGCGACGGCTGCTTTTGGCTGCAATGCGAAGGCATTAAGCCGCTTTTCCAAATTTGCGAAGTAGTGTCAAAAAATGCCGCGCCAAAGCCAATAATTCTACTACACTTACTACAAAGACTATTCCGACAGAATGCCACGAAGTAAGACCTATCTAATTTCCCCAGTCACCAGTGTGGCTCGAAACAGACAAGCGCTTAACCGGCTTCTTTCGCCTCTGCAAACAGGCGCTAACGAGGAATGGAGTCACTATGGAGAACGAAGAGCAGAACACTATGATACCTTCAGCTGTAACGAAAGTTTTTGAACAATACCAGAGCGCTCAGGAACTTACGCTCGACGAAGCAAGCCAGGCTCGTTTGGTTGATCGAGCCGGCGTCGCTCCGGGTCAAATCGTCAAACTGGTTTTGATGAGCGATACGCTTGGCCGGGTTCAGGTATTGATACCTGAAGATTGTTTACTTGATGTCGATTCCTTGAATCAAAAACTTGGCCGCTCTCTGGTTGCTTTACCACATGAAGATGTGTCCAGCTTGAGCCAGCGCTATAGCCTGAGTGAACTGCCGGCGATTCCTGATATCACCGGGTTACCTGCGATCATTGACAGCCGGATAATGACCAATGAGACTATCTATGTAGAGTCCGGCCAGCCAGATAAGCTGATTTTGCTTAGCAAGGATTTGTTTTCGGTTTCGTTTAGAAAGGCCAAAGAGCTATCCTTTGTCGTACCACTCGAAAACATTCCTTATAACGAAGGGAATGTCGAATCGGACATCGTGCGTATTAACCAGGCCATCGAAAAGTTCACCTCACTGCGTATTAAACAACGGCTTGAAGATACCCTCGAACTACCGCCTTTGCCTCAAAGCGCGCAAGAAATAATTCGTTTACGAGCCGACCCCGAAGCCGGTGCAGATGAACTTGCCGATATTATTGAACGCGACCCGAGCTTGTCGGCACAGGTGGTGAGCTGGGCCTCAAGCTCGTTCTACAACGCACCGGGTAAAATCAGGTCGGTGCACGATGCTATTGTGCGTGTGCTGGGCTTCGATATGGTGATGAACCTCGCGATGGGTTTGTCGCTGGGTAAAACATTGCATGTCCCGCGTGACGAGCCAAAAGGCTATGCGCCATATTGGCATCAGGCAATGTGGACGGCCTTGGGAACGACTTCGATCATCAGTAAGATAGAGTCGGCCTATCGGCCCAGTTTTGGTCTTTCGTATTTGTCAGGTTTATTGCATAACTTCGGTTATCTGGTACTGGCGCATGTGTTCCCTCCTCATTTCTCATTGATTTGCCGCTATATCGAGGCGAATCCGCACGTCGACTCAGCGGCCATTGAGCATCACCTTCTGGGCATCACCCGTGAGCAAGTGGGGGCGACGTTGATGTCGGTTTGGAATATGCCAGCCGAAGTTATAACGGCTCTGAGGCACCAAAAGAACCCGCACTACGATGGGCCGAATGCTGAGTTTGCGGCATTACTAAAAGTGACTCATCACGCCTATGCGAAAAAGGGCTTGAGCAAAGCGCCAATAGAGAAGCTGGACGAAGCTGTATATGAGCGTTTGCATATCAGTGAGGCAGATGTTGATGCCGCGATAGAGCGCTTGGTTGAAAATAGCGACGACGTTTCTGCCATGGCCAGTTTGATGGGCCGTTAGGCATCATGCGAGTAAGTTGGCGGGCTCACTTTCTTGCCCGCTAATCTTGTTTACCTCTATTAGTTAAGTTCGAACGTGCTCTGCCGTCATCTACAACAACCATTTGGTGCGCCGCTTTCATGAGCATTGAAACCATTCCCCTAACGCGCCTGTTGTTAACCTTTATTCCTGCCGCAGTGGTCATCGTGATGATGTGGCGCTGGGAGGTCGGTATTTCGAAGGCCCTGTATGCAATGGCCAGAATGCTGTTGCAATTAATGGCCATTGGCTACGCCTTGGTGATGATATTTAACTCCGATAGCAGCGCGATTACCTTGCTGGTGCTGTTGGTAATGCTGCTCGCGTCGAGCTGGATTGCCCTGAATACGCTCGAGGCGAACAGGCTGCATCTATTTAGTTATTCTATTTGGGCGATTTTGATTGGAGGCGGGCTTACACTGGCCTGGGTCACGCAACTGGTGTTAGATATCAAGCCCTGGTATTCGCCCCAGTATATGATTCCGCTTGCAGGAATGATATTTGCCAACTCTATGACCAGTATTAGTTTAGCTGCCGAGCGTTTAGGCTCGGAACTGGGTCATGGCCACGCGTTTGACGATGCGCAAAAAGTCGCTTTTAGAACCGCGATGATTCCGATTATTAATTCCATGTTCGCAGTTGGACTGGTGTCGTTACCCGGAATGATGACGGGGCAGATACTGTCCGGCATCGACCCCATTATTGCTGCACGCTATCAGATTATGGTGATGGCAATGCTATTTGCTTCGTCTGGCTTATCTTCCTTACTATTTCTGTTTGCTGCCCGAAAGGTGCTCCAGAACGCCTAAGGGGCGTGATTTACTGCTTCCAGTTACTAAGCTGGGTAAACTGTTCGAGGCTGAGATTCTCGGGGCGCAGACCACTGTCGATATTCAGCTGCTCCAAAGCTTCAGGCGGTACGACTCCCGCGAGTGCGTTGCGCAAGGTCTTCCGCCTTTTGGTAAAGGCCATACGCACCAGATTTTGCAGGCGCTCAATAGAGTCCACCGGGAAGGGCAGGGTTGCATGCGGGACCAGCCGAACAATGGCAGACTCGACTTTGGGAGCCGGTTTAAAGGCCTCTGGCGCAACAATGAACAAGGGCTGAACGCGGCAATAATACTGGGTCATAATGCCTAGTCGTCCATAGTTGGATTCACCCGGTACCGCGGCCATGCGCTCAACCACTTCTTTTTGCAACATGAAATGCATGTCTTTTAAGTGGGTGATGTTGCTGAGCAAATGAAAAATCAGCGGCGTTGAAATGTTATAAGGCAGGTTACCCACAACTCTTAAGGGGTGCTCGGCATCGCACAGCTGGTCAAAGTCGAACTTCAGTGCGTCTGCTTCGTGGATCTGCAGCTCGGGGTAGTTAAAAAACTGGGTGCGAAGTATCGGTACCAGGTCGCGGTCCAGCTCGACCACTTGCAGTTTGCCATCGAGGCTGTCTAGCAGGTGCTCGGTCAGGGCGCCAAGGCCGGGTCCGATTTCAACCATACGGTCACCGGCCCTTGGGTTGATCCCGCTAATGATTCTGCTGATGATCGCATCGTCGTGTAAGAAGTTTTGTCCGAAGCGCTTACGTGCCTGATGGCCTGCCTGTCGATGTTGTTTAGCCATAAGCTTATGCTCCTGAATACTGGGAATGGCTCGCCATTTCGCTAGCCATGTTAATCGCACATTGTAAGCTACCCAAATCGGCTATGCCCTGCCCGGCGATATCGAGCGCCGTGCCGTGGTCAACCGAGGTGCGAATGATCGGTAGGCCAAGTGTAATATTGACCGATTTTCCGAAGCCGCCATACTTCAGTACCGGTAAACCTTGATCGTGATACATGGCCAGCACGGCGTCACACTGGTCCAGGTACTTTGGGGTGAACAAGGTGTCGGCGGGTAGCGGGCCGATCAGCTCACATGGTTGATCTGCAAAATATCGCATTGCGGGCTCAATGATATCTATTTCTTCTCGACCCATGTGGCCACCTTCACCTGCATGGGGGTTAAGGCCTGCAAGCAGTATTTTAGGGCGTGGGCAGCCAAATTTTTGCTGCATATCCTGAATAAGAATGCCTATGGTGTCTTGCAGGGGTTGCTGCTGGATTGCACTTGCTACATCTTTGAGGGGCAGGTGGGTCGTCGCCAAGGCAACTTTCATGCTCGGACTTGCCAGCATCATAACGACTCGGCTGCATTCACAACGGGCTTGAAGGTGCTCAGTATGCCCGCTGAAGGGAATGCCTGCATCGTTAATGATGCCTTTATGCAAGGGCCCTGTTACCAGCGCAGAAAATTCGCCACCCAAGCAGCCATCGATAGCAAGGTCGAGACACTTAAGTACATAGGGGGCATTGTTCACATCGAGCAGGCCTACTGTGCAGGCGGTATTCAGGGGCACATCTTTTAACACCATTTCGCCTGCTTTTGTGCCGTTGAACTCTTGCCCCTGCCAGTCAATAAGCTTGATAGTTAGCTTAAGTTCAGCCGCCCGCGCCAGTATGAGTTCGCGGCTTGCCATAAACACGACCGGAGTGTCGAGCGCCTGCTGCGCTAATTGGATGGCTAGTTCCGGTCCTATGCCGGCGGGCTCTCCCGGGGTCAGAACCAGGGGGTTCTTCAATGTTTGACTCATGATTCAGCCGTTTCTTTTAAGCGCGGATCCTTGATGTCGATATAGGCTTCACTTTTGATTTCGAGGAGCCAGTTTGCCAGTTCTTCTTCGTATTTCCGGCGGTGAATCACTTGCCGCGCCTGGCTGCTTTGTACCAAAGCACCGATATCTTCTTTACGCCGTTGCTGTACTTCGAGTATATGCCAGCCAAACTTCGATCTGAACGGCTCACTGGTTTGCCCTGTAGGTGTTGCCAGCATGGTAGTTTCGAATTCGGCGACCATTTGCCCCGGGCTTACCCAGCCCAAATCTCCTCCATCGATAGCCGAAACAGGGTCTTCGGAGTAAGTCTTGGCAAGCGAGGCAAAATCTTCTCCTTTTGACAGTCTGCCATAGATGTCGTTTATCTTGGCCTTAGCCTGGGCTTCGCTCATGATCTCGCTGGGCATAATCAGTATGTGGCGAACTTTTGCTTGTTCGACAATTTGCTCCTGCCCGCCGCGCTTATCAAGCACGGTAATAATATGGTAGCCGCTGCCCGTACGGATCAGACCGGATGGCTCGAGAACCTCTAGATTAGGAATGATATCGGCTGCAATAGACGGCAGTTCGTTTTCTTTGCGCCAGCCTATTACTCCGCCATTAAGCGCCTGTCGGCCATCAGATTTCGCCACGGCCATCTGCTGGAAATCAGCTCCGGCTTTCAGTTCTGCAAGTATGCCTTCGGCTTTTTTAGTTGCTTCCTGTTCTTCCTGTTTGTTGGCTCCTTCTGGAATGCCTATCAGGATATGGCCGATATAGTATTCGGCCCCTGAACGTGTGCGGCCTTCTTTTGATTCCAGAAAATTTTCTATCTCTTGCTCTGTTACCCTGACGCGCCTATCGACCTCGCGCTGTTGCAGGCGGGTAATAATCATTTCGCGGCGGATTTGTTCGCGAGCACTGGCGTAACTTTCGCCTTCCAATTGCAGTTGTGCCTCGAATTCTTCCAGCGTCATCTGGTTAGATTGTGCGATATTCATGATGGTCTGGTTCAGTTGTGTGTCGCTGATTCGTATGCCTGCGCGCGAAGCGAGCTGCAACTGTATGCTTTCGAGTAATAACTGTTCGAGAACCCGTTTTTGCATAACCGAGTGAGGTGGCAGGGGGGTGCCTTGCGCTCTAAGTCGATTGCTGATGGTTTTAATACGGTTGTTTAGCTCGGACTGCATCACGATATCGTCGTTAACGATGGCGATCACTTTGTCCAGTAATACCGATTCTTTCGCTTGAAGAGCGCTAGAAAGAAGTGAAAGTGTGATGAGTACCCAGAGCATAAGGGTGGATTGCGCTTGCATGTTAGCTTCCTAATTCAGATATTCTTCCCGGGCGGCATAACCGGGTATGGCTTCGTCCAGTTTGTCGGTATCGGCGCCAAATCCTCCGAGCCCTTTCAGTTGAAAGCGCAACAGTATGGAATTGGAAATGTCGGACTGATCGTCAAGCTGGCGTTGCCCCAATAATTGCATCCGCCAGCAGCAGCTGCTGTATTCTAACCCAGCGAGAGTCGCAATGCTGCGATGATTCTTTAGATCGTAACGCCAGCGGCCAAGCAAACTCAATGATTCAGACATAGGTAGCACGATTGAGCTATCCGTTTGCTCAAGCTCTCCGACAAGCTGGCGGTGATTGAGATTAAGAATGCTGCGATAGTCCGAACTGTGCAGGTTTAATTGCGATACGCCTTCTAAGGTTTGTTCAAGTTTTTCGTCCCAGAGCCCGGTAAAACTGAGCGAGAGGTTTTTGCTTGGGTGCAGCTGTAGTTTTGCTGCATAAAGCTGGTCGAAAGCGGCGTCGCCCATCGGGTCATAGTCGTCATCGCTGAGTTGGCTTGAGGGCGCCTTGAAATGACTTAGTTGCGCCAGGCTTAGTGCTGCGTGATCGCGGCCACTATCAAAACTGGTCCAGCGGGAAGTGACGCTGCTGGTGAGGCGATTGCTGTCGGCAATGCGGTCGCCGCCGCTGAAACGTCGTGCAGAGAACAGTTTGCCGAAGTGGAAGCTGCTGGTTGCGCTGTCGAAGTTAGGCAGGTGGTTTTGGGATTCTTCAGCCACATAAACATAGTACAGGCGTGGTTCAAGGCTGTGTCGATAGCGATGCCCAAACAGCGTCTCGGTGCGGTCAAAATACAAGCCAGTATCGGCTTCGTAAATAGGAATTGTACGCGATTGGTGGTTGTCCAGAGGCGGATAATCCTTTAACAAGTAATCGGTGTGATCGATGGTGAGACTGGGAGTAAAGTAGCCCCAGCTGCGCTTCAGCGGTAAGT
>JBFJVR010000103.1:0-7971 GCA_041624095.1 Oleiphilaceae bacterium | reverse complement strand
GGATTGTACAGGGCCACAATGGTCGCCTGAGATTGATCCCAAGTCGATACCTGTTTATGCTGATACTTTCCGTGGCGCAAGATCTTGTCAAAGCACAACCTATCAGCCCTTTCGACTCAAGGTGCCTTTTGGCGACTGCGTACCGGATTTCCCTCTTCGTTATCTTAATCGTATTAATCATAGTGCCAGATATCGGGTTTACGGCCGAACCTGATAAAGTAATAGATCCAACCCCGCTGGTGGTGGTCAACGCCCAAGTTTCTGTCGAGAGCCTAAGTCTGCGCGACTTGCGTTCAATCTTCACCATGAAAAAACGCTATTGGGACGATGGTACTCCGATAACTGTATTTGTGCTTGAGGGTGACCATCAGGTTCATCGTGCTTTTTGCAAAAAGCGATTGAATGTCTTCCCTAACCAGCTCGAATCCTTGTGGTATAGAAAAGTCTATACTGGAACGGGAAGAGCCCCCATAATTTTGGCTAACGAACAGCAAATGCGGGACCGTATTTCCAAAACAAGCGGATCAGTAGGTTATCTTACAGAGAATAGTGCCGATGAGACTAATACAAAAGTATTACCGATTAAATAACGATAGGGCGGCAGGAAATCGCTTTGGACTTCTGAAGAATCTGCTGAGCTACTTGTTTCTATCGAGTGCTTTTATAGCCACAGGTGCCGCGAGTGCCAAGACGCTAGAAAATGAGCTAAGTTGGGCGGAACGCACCCAATGGCAAGCGTTTCTCAGCCAGGCCTTGATCTACACCAGTGACAACAATTTTTTTAGTGATTCAGATGATACGGTATCTGCAGAAATGTGGGAAGCCGGAGTGTTGCTCAACGTCGCTCTGGCAGAGCGCTGGGATTACTCGATGCAATTATTGGGTCGACGCATAAGCGAATGGAGTGACGAGGATATTCGTCTTGATTACGCTTTTTTCAGTTACGCTTTACTTAATTCTCAGAATCATAATGCGGGTTTTAGGGCGGGTCGTATCCGCTCTTCTTATGGCTTATATAACGAGACCCGCGATATTCCGCACACCAGAACCGGAATTGTGATGCCGCAATCGGTTTACTTTGATAAAACGCGTAACACCTTTTTCTCGTCTGACGGGCTTGAATTCTACGGCCATCATGATTTTGATGATCGGCGGCTTTCCTATCAGCTGTTTGTCAGCAAACCGTTTGCAGACCAGGATGAAGCGAGAGAGTCATTGCTGCCCGTTAATGATGTTGAAGGGCAACATAGCCTGTTGGCAAAGGTTTCATATGGCAACGAGCTTGACGGGCTTCGCACTGCTTTTACCTATTATCGTCCGCAATACAAATTTGACATAAGTGAAGCTTTGATTGTGTCCGACAAAAAGTTTTATTCCGAAACAATGGTCAGCTCAATTGAGTATAACCACTTTGACTGGAGTTTGACGGCAGAGTATCTGCGCATGAAATTTCGTGTCTTAGGGGTTCAGGTAGACTTCACTAAGCCGCTGAGTGTGTTTTTCAGGCGCGCATATTATGGGGAGGCATTTTATCTTCAGGCTGTGCGTCGATGGGATGAGCACTGGGAGACTTATTTGCGTTACGAATGGTCTGAAGATAGGGAATATGATGCTTCGTGGCGCGATTCTCGAGATACCAATATCGGGGTTTCATATCGACCCGATAATCATTGGCTGTTTCGGATAGAAGGGCACTATGTCGAAGGAAGTGCCAACCTGTTAGCGCGTGACAATTTTAGTAGCCGAACTAAGTATTGGCATGCTTTGATGACGCAAATAGCCTATCGATGGTAAAGGAGGGGAAGGATGAGTAGGATGCAGACTGCACGTGCTTTATTTAATGTTAAATGGCAAACGTTTAGTGTTATTGCACTCGTCGTAGCAGGTTTGCTTATGGCCTTCTTCTGGGTTATGTCTGAATGGAGTGAAAAGCGCTTTGAGCAGGGCAGAAGTTTAGTTAGTCAGCATTATGAGCAGCAACTTAATGCGCTCATTGCCCAGTCCGCTGACAAAATGATACAGCTTTCTTCCGCTGTTAGCTTGAATCGCGATTTGATGGGGGCCTTATTAGAGGGCGATAGGCTTCAGGTTGATATCGAAATGGAGCGTGTAGATTGGAACTTGCAGGTCGATGCGGGGCTTGAAGTCTTCGCCTTATTTGATTTGCAACAAGCGAGCGTTTATGACCCCAACTTACTGTACGACTACCCTGAGGTTAGAGAGGTTTTGGCGAAAGAAATGCCCGCGTGGCGCACTGATTGCGGGGCTGTGTGTAAGGTCATTAGTTTTACGCCGTTAATGTTTCGTGGCGAGGTGGCTGGTGTATTGGCGCTTGCAGAGCCCTTGAGCAACGTTATGTTAAGGTTTCAACACGTGGCGAATATCGATACCGTTTTGCTTGGGCGCAAGCTGGCGCACGACTCATCGCGTTTGCAGGAAAGTGTTCACCGGCTCGCAGATTGGCAAGTTGATATTCTAGCCCTAACCCGCCCTGACCAAAGTTTGGAGATTATCCAAGCGGCTTCAAAAGAATACTCATTAATTGAACTGCAAGCTTCCCCGAGACTCATTCCGTACTTGGGGCAAATATACGAAGTGAGTGCGATTCAAATTTCTGACCAGCATATGGTGCTGGTGTCGGATGTTACCAGTGCGATGTCGATGGTGCAGCAATCCCGAAATGAAGCAATGCAGATCAGCATTCTAGCACTGGTTTTGGGAGAACTGGCTCTACTGTATTTGCTTAGACGGCCATTAAACCGGATCAAAGCTAATGAGAGTCTTTTACCGTTGTTGGCAGAGCAGCAATTCAATGAATTGCGAAGGTGGGTTTCGCAGTCAGCCCCCAGTATATTCAAAGGGCAGGGAGAGGTAATTAAGCGCAGTGCTTTAGCACTCACTGATAAAATTGAAGGTCTACAATATCGTGTTCAGCGACAGTCCGATCTTCTCGCTGAACACATAGAGGCGCTTGCTTTAACCCGTAATTTATCAGACACCTTGGTGGATAGTGTCGACTCTGTAGTCATGATACTGGATGAAAATGGCTGTGTACGGGCGGCAAATGAATGTTTTTATCGATATACAGGTAGAGCGCAATCAAAGGTGTTAGGTGAGTCGTTTGAATGTTTGCTTCAGCCTGATGCACAGAATCGGCGTATTCAGCAAAGGTTGCTTGAGGTAATTGGCGGGCAGTTGACTGAGTTTGAACACCAAGGGGGGGTTTGTGATAGTGACCATCAAGTCTACCCGATGGTTTGGCGCCATATTCCGGTCTACCTAGAAGTTGATGACGTTGGAGGCGAAGGGGCAAGACCCGATGCCTGGTATCCTGGGGTGAGGCCGGTGCCTGACGATTTGCTCGGTCGCAGCGATGATAGCCAACAAGATAATAAAGATCTGCTAGTGCCTCAGCACAAGTCACGGCGGCGGCAGTTAATTAGCATTGGTTCGCCTGTCCATACGGCTGTGACTGAGCGTGAGTCTGCCTGGTTGCTTCAGCATGATGTCGAAACTGGATTTCTTAACCAGCAGGGCTTTGCTGTGCAGTTTGAGTTGTTGGTTAAGCAGCATCGCTGCAGTCAGATAAGCGAGTCTTTCAGTTTGATTAGATTCCCTGATGAAGTATGCGTTTACGGTGCAAGGCAAGCTGAGGGCTCAGCGTCTCTATATCGCAGGCTAGCCTCTTTAGTCACGCAAAAATTAAAATCGAACTGCTCATTTGTCCGTTTGCCTGAAAGTGAGATGCTGATTATTCACCATGGTTTGGGAGGCGATGCGGCAGCGCGCTCCGTTGCTGGTTTGCTGCCTGAACTTGAGCAGCTGATACTAAGTTTTGGATTGGTAGAGGCGCCAAGGATTTCTTGCACGCACGGGCAGCTAGAAGCAGATGATGCATGCCCGCAAATTTTGCTTTCGCGCCTCCGCAGAAACCAAGAATAGCCCCTCACAGGTAGAGACCTATCTTACGTAAATCGTACCAGTAAAATGTTCGGCTTCCAACGAACCCTGTTCTGTTTGCTGCGACAACAGACGATTGACTATGCTTTACTAGAAGGGGGGAGGAACCAATACA
This sequence comes from Oleiphilaceae bacterium, assembly GCA_041624095.1. Lineage (GTDB taxonomy): Bacteria > Pseudomonadota > Gammaproteobacteria > Pseudomonadales > Oleiphilaceae > PZPK01. Next base: position 3,896 of record JBFJVR010000103.1, on the reverse strand, counting down.
AAAGCACAGGAACGTTGTACACAAGAAATGACGTAGCCACGTTGTACCCCGTCAGTCTATGCCTCATAACTTTTCAGTAGAAGCCCAAGGACCAATAGTTTGCTGACACCGCTAATACATGATTATTTAAAGCTATTCTTCATCATGACGCCATTTTTCGTGCTGTCGTCGTTTATAACCATGACCATTGGTTTGTCCGAAAAAGAGAAACATGCGATTGCTATTAAGGTGACGGTAGCTGTAATGGTAAGTTGTTTTGCTATGTTCTTTTTTGGTAAGTACATTTTTGAGCTATTTGGCATTACGCTTGATGCGTTTCGCATCGGTGCGGGCTCAATGCTATTTCTAAGTGCGGTTTCGTTGGTAAACGGCAGCCGGAAGGTCTCGACTGAACAGTTGCAGAACGACGATATTTCAGTGGTTCCCTTAGCGATTCCGATTACCGTAGGGCCAGGTGCCATCGGTGTGATGATGGTGATGGGTGCCGAGCCCAGAAATACGCTTGGTTTAATTGGTTTTTCAGTCGCCTTGATCGGTGCTTCGGTATCCGTTGGTGCGATTCTTTTATCGTCGAACTGGCTACAGCGCTTTATCAGTCCTCAGGGTTTGTCTGTAATGCAAAAAATAACCGGCTTGTTTGTCTCTGCAATTGCTGCTCAGATCATTTTCACCGGTATTCGAAATTTTATGCAGTAGGCCTCGCAAAGCCCAGACTTGCTAAACGTTAATAGAGCAGGGTGTCTATCTCCAAACTATCGAGATAAGTTTTGGCGGGTTTGTTAAGGGGAAATGGGGTTTGGCCAAAGGTAAGTGGCCAGCTACTCTCTTCCGAATAGAGTTGACTTGCCGCGGGTTGGTGTATATAGTGCCAGCCAGCTCGAAAAAGAAAGTCTTGTTTGTATAATCTCCATTTCGTTGTTTTATTCGTAATTCCTCGTCCTGTAGTTTTAGTTTTTCAAGTCCAATCTGTTTTTCCGCTACAAATGCCTTACATAAGGCGAAATCTATTATTTTTATCAGGATATTATTATGTCTAATACAGTTACCGGTACAGTTAAGTGGTTCAACGAAGCAAAAGGTTTTGGTTTTATTGAGCAAGAGTCAGGTCCAGACGTTTTTGCACACTTCAGTGCGATCAGCAGCTCAGGTTTCAAAACTTTGGCTGAAGGCCAGCGCGTAGAGTTTTCTGTTTCTCAAGGTCAAAAAGGCCCACAAGCAGATAACATCGTAGCCTTATAAGCGACGAAATTATTGACTAGCGAATGCGTTTCGTTAGTCAGCCCTAAAAAGGTGAAGCCCGAAACGGCTTCGCCTTTTTTTATGCCTGCATCTAGAGCGTCTTGCAATACCATTGCGTATGCTAGCGAGGGTGACGAACTCGCTCATCTATAGCAAAAATCGAAATTATCTGTCCTTTCTAAAGTCCTAACATTTTTTTAACGTAGACCTGTGGCGTCCTATGACGTTTTGGTGGCCACATCTAACTCAATAATAAAACAGTGTGGTGAAAGTGATGAGAAAATCGAAAGCTTTATCCTCCCGTATACTGAAATCTGCCATAGGTATCTCCTTGGCAGCTGGTTTAAACAGCGGGGCAATGGCGGTTGGCATCGAAGATGTCGTAGACGGGGGAAACAATTACCCTTGGGAAAAGGTTGAGATTGCTGGCACGAAGTGCAGTGATGGCTCCCAGTATAAATTCTGGATAAACGACAACCCAAATTCGAATGATCTCCTGATCATGTACGAAGGAGGGGGAGCATGTTGGGACTACGAAAGCTGCAGTGGGGCGCTTGGCTTACTCGGCGCATCTAATCCCAATGGCTTGCCGGATGATTACATTACCCAGCAGAAAGCCAACTATGTTTCACCCTTGGTGAATGGTGCAGACCCCGGCTTTCCAATGCGCAGCAAGACGGATCTGGTCACTAAAGGCTGGGATGTTGCTTACATGCCTTACTGCACCGGAGATGTGCATGTGGGGAATAATGTGGTCACCTACAACGATTCTTCAGGCGTAAATCCGCCGATCAATTTCCATCATATGGGTTTTTATAATTCGACCTCTGCACTGGATTTCCTGAATACGCGCTTTGGTTCGATTAATCGCTTAATGATTACGGGCTTCAGTGCGGGTGGCGTGGCGACGGCTGCGGTACATCACGAAGCACGCCAACGTTTGTCGGTAAACAAGATATATAGCTTGAACGATTCGGGCCCGTTATTCCCCGCGCCAGATGGCTCCTATAATTCGCGGATGTTGCACGACACTATTAACGCCGCATGGGACCTGCCATCGGTGCTGGTGAATATGCCACCCAATTTCGACCCTAATGATATGGGTAGTGTTACGAAAGCAATGGCCACGCTATATCCACAAGATAGCTTCGCCTATACGGGCTACAGTACTGATCTGAACTTCTCGAGGTTTTCCTACGAGCGTTTTTATCCGGGGATTGATAGTGCGGGTATTCTTGCGAAGTGGCAGCAAGATCAGGACTTACTGATTGCGGAAATGAATAAGTATGATAATTTCAGCTACAGCATTCCGTGGAACCGTCCTATCAACGATAGCCATTGTTCCACGATAATTACCTTTATCGGCAGTCATTCTTGCCCGAGTGTGCGCAAGAAAAAGTGGTACGAAGCGTGGCAGTGGCCTTGGAGCCAAAGCTGGAAATGTCCCGGAACTTCAACCGGTATGACTAGCTTCTTGTCTCAGTGGGTAGGGGGCGGTGTATTGCGTCTCAAAGAGCCTTATAACTTGTATAACCAGGAAGACCCGGGGATGCAGATTATCGGCCCTCAGATCGACTCGGCCTTGTAGTTGAGAACCAAGCCCGGCTTCAAAGCGAACCCGGGCTTGTCTTGTTTTTGCGTGTTAATCCTAGGCTTTGTTCTTAGCACAGAGCGGAGCCACAATCGCAGTCACAATAAAAATACGAATAGGAATAGAACATGAACAAAATTACCCGCAAGCTGTTTATCGGCGCTACCACAGTTAGTCTTTCGTTGATTGCTTTGAATGTCTTTCTGGAACAGGGTCCATCGACTACACCCGTGCAGAGTGAGGTTTCGAGCCAGACTCAAACTGAACAACTTGAGGTGGGTGAAGACCTGCCAATAAAGACGAATGCGTATCAGCGAGACTTACTCTCTAAGGAGCTTACCGGCGGTGAAATGTTGCCACATAACCCGCTGGAGCAGTCGTTTTCGGAATCGGACCATGCATTTGCGTGGGCCAAGGTCGATCTGGGCGCCTTGAGAAACGAAATGCCCGATAATCTTTATTGGGTATTAGCGGCTCCGACGAGCGACGAAGTGGTTCGGGAGCAACGCAAAGAGCTCAAGGAGTATTGGCAGCAGCAATATGCCAAAGTTCTATCTAACACCGCTACAGAGACAGAAATTCGTGCCTATTTCGAGCATCGCCATCAGGTCTCTAGCGATTACATAAAGTTTGCCACGAGTCTCTTGAATCGACATAGCACCGATTTGCCGGAGCGCGACTATCACTTTCAGGTACTTGCCAGAAACCTGCATTTGGCGCAACTTGAAGAACTACCGAAAAAGCTACAAAACGCACTTGAAAATAAGGCTCGTTTCGAACAACGCCGGAATGAATGGTTGGCCGACAAGTCAGCATATGAAGCGCAACTGCAAAGCGAACGAGAAGAAGCTTTGCGTGCCTTAGGCAAGATCTAACAGCGTTTTTTATCAGGTGAAGAGTGCAGGTATTTTGAGTTTTCTGGGAGCCTTGGCCAGCGGGGTTTTGTACGCACTGGCTAACGTTGGTTTTGGCTGGTGGCCTTTGGCTTTCATCATGTTTATCCCGCTTTGGTGGGGCATGGATGCCATGGCAGAAAAGGCGTATGGAAGCCAAGCCACGGCGGGCT
>JBFJVR010000102.1:0-7985 GCA_041624095.1 Oleiphilaceae bacterium | reverse complement strand
TCTATAAATTCAAAGTTTGGATGATTCGATAAATGACGGATATTTTTTTTATCGCCTGTAATAAAGTTATCCATTCCAATAACATGGTATCCCTCTTTTATAAACCGGTCGCATAAATGTGACCCCAAGAAACCTGCAGCGCCTGTAATTAAAATGTGCTTCATATCGTACTTGTTTGTGTTTCTCTTCCTATGGAGCTATAATAAAACCCTTCTTTTTGCATCTCCTCTAAATCATATAGGTTTCTGCCGTCAAAAATGACTGGCTTGTTTAAGTTAGATTTTAATGTATCGAAATCAGGTGTTCTAAAAAGACTCCATTCTGTACAAATTATTAGAGCATCAGCATTTAGGGTTGCCTCATCTTTGTTTAATGCATACTTTATTTTATCACCAAATTTTCTTTTTACGTTTGGCATAGCTTCTGGATCAAAAACCTGCACATTCGCACCTTTACTTAATAATGATTCAATTATATATAAAGCCGGTGCTTCTCGAATATCATCTGTTTCGGGTTTAAATGACAAACCCCATATAGCAACCGTTTTACCACTCAACTCGCCTTTGAAATGGCCGCTAACTTTTTCATAAAGCCTGCGCTTTTGCCTATTATTGACATTCTCGACAGCCTGCACCAACTCAGCTTGATAACCCACGTCGGAGGCAATGCGCGTCAGCGCCTGCACATCTTTAGGAAAACAAGACCCACCATAGCCAGCGCCGGGGTAAATAAACTGATACCCGATTCTCGGGTCAGAACCAATACCCAAACGGACCGATTCGATATCGGCTCCCAAATGCTCGGCGAGATTAGCCATCTCGTTCATAAAACTGATTTTGGTTGCCAACATGGCGTTTGCTGCGTACTTAGTCAGCTCAGCGGAACGCACATCCATAAACAGTACTTTGTCGTGATTGCGATTAAAGGGCGCATACAGTTCACGCATAGGGCTTTTCGAAGACTCTTTTGAAACACCGACGACAATGCGGTCCGGTTTCATGAAATCTCCAACTGCGGCACCCTCTTTAAGAAACTCAGGGTTTGATACCACGTCGAATTCCAACTGCACGCCGCGCGACGCTAATACATCGCTAATACATGCACGTACCTTATCTGCTGTGCCAACAGGAACAGTGGACTTATCGATAATGATTTTTTCATCCTGCATATGTGTCGCAATGGTTTCTGCTACTTTCAACACATATTGCAGGTCGGCTGAGCCGTCTTCGTCGGGTGGCGTCCCTACCGCAATAAACTGCAAAGCAGCATGCTGAATCGCTTCTTCAGCATTGGTAGTGAAGCGCAGATTTCCCGCTTTAAAATTGGCACTGACAATAGACTCTAATCCGGGTTCGTATATGGGGATCTGTCCTTGATTCAGCTTAGCTACTTTTTGTTCGTCTACATCAACACAAATAACATCATGCCCTACGTCTGCAAGGCATGCGCCTGTTACCAAACCAACATACCCTGTACCAAATATCGAAACTTTCATTTTTACCTACTGATTAAATTAACCCGATCAACGAGCGAAGATTGTGTGAATTTTATAGGACGCTTTGCTTAAAGCAACTCCAAATGCCAGGTTAGTACATGCTGGCCAGTGAAAATATAAGACAGCCGGAATTCTGTTCCTTTGGGTAACGCCTCATTCAAGGCCTTCAATAAACGCAATTCTATATATGAAGCCTGAATGTCTGCGACTTCTGCATCCAGATAGTCGAAATAGCTTTGTACCTCCGTATATAGCGCCTTAAACAAGCTTTCTTTGGCCGAGAACACCAGCGCTAAAATATCACTCGAAGTCATTAAGCTACATTGGACTGCATTGGCCAGCGTGTGGTGTTCGCTAGCGGAACAAACCACCTCTTCCAGCCCCTGGATCACAGATACGGCGGGCACAAACTCCAGATCTATTCCAAGCCGATGCGCCCCGACGGCATCCGCAACTATCGCCAAAGCCCACTCATCCGTATGACTGATGCTTCCCACCAAACCTGCCGGCCAGCTTGGTGAGCGGTCGTGAGCCACTCCCGGAGTTGCCCTAAGCCCCCCTAAAGAATGAATGGCACACGCCGCAGCCCAGCGGCCCGAATAGAATTCCCGCTGCCTTTTCTCTGCAACGCGCGAGGGCAACAAGGGTACACGCTCGACCCATTCTTCGAGCCGCTGACGATGCGATGCCTCAACGTCGACGCAAGTAAAGCAAGCAGACTCCGGCAACCCGGCCTCGTATAACTGCTGCTGGTTTACAAGCAACTCAGCTGTCTTTTTTAAATCGAGAGAAAAAGCCTTTCTTGTCACGTTTCTTCTGCGACGCTTCTGTTGTGGCCTTTCCTGAATCATCCGCTCGGCTTTCAGTTGTATCTGATTGAGTGCGCGCCGGGCGCGGTTTCTCCTCATTTTTGAGGGTCTTATCAGTCTGCGATTCGGTGTCCGATGATCCTAACTGCTCGTCTATTTCCCCTGCCATTTGTTCTAGCGTCAATAAAACCATTTTTGCCTGATCGAGCCGAACACCAAACTCTTTTTTAACCTTCACGATTACCCGAATCGACAACAAGGAATGACCGCCGATATCAAAGAAATTTTCGTTCAGACTAACTCTCGACACGCCAAGAACGCCCTGCCAGATTTTCTCCAATCGTTTTTCAGTCTTTGAACGGGGTGGAATGTAATAATCGACCGGAGCAAAGGGGTCAAGTAATTGTGTCCGATCAACCGCACCCTCTTCATCCAAGGGGAGTTCGTCTAACTGCACAAACTGCTGCGGAACCAGATCACCCTGTAGTTTTGCAGTCATCTCTTTTCTGAGTTCGGTCACAGTTACAGGCTCCCAGTCATCCGGAACAAAATATGCAATCATGCGACGTTGGTCGTCATCATCCAAAAATGAACGAATTACCGCCTTTTCAACCCCCTTGTTTTCCAATAGCGCGGTCTCTACTAGGGCAATATCCGGGTCGGCGTCAGGGTCGTGAACGGGCTCATTTTGATTTACTTCATTCACATCTGGCTCCGAGCCAAACTGCGCCTGTAATTGTTTTTGCCACACCGCTGTATCAATCGAAGCAACAATAAATTGCGCATCGTCATCAATTACCGACATCAGGCGGTCAAACGCTTGCTGGCCTTCCTGAGGGGCAATGGCTTCTCTCAGAATCTCTGCAAGCCTTTCCTGCTCTGGCGTCAGCAAATCATTGTCGACGCTTTCTTCCGCGGATTCCGGCAAATCCGAAGCAAACCCGCCGGAGAGCTTCCTCATAGTAAAGTTGGTCACTCTGGCGAAAACGGTGCCATCGAAATCAGCCATGACAACATCAAAATTCAACTGCCCTTCCGCTTCTTGGTCACGTAAACAAATATGACTTTGAAAACGCGTTGGCATTTGGCCAAAAACTTCTACCGTTTCATAGCTCACGGGTACCAGAAAATCGGACTCTTTATTGAAGCCCGGCTGCATAAATTGTGCGCAACCCGTGGCCATATCCAACAGCGCTGGGTGCAGCTGGCATTGCTCCATGTCACTAACAAACTGTTCCTGCAAAGCCAGGCTTACCAGTGACTCCCGTCCGCTAGTCCTGATGCCCTCAATACAGCTCCAACGCGGGCCAAACGCCATAAATACCTGATCCATAAATCCATCAACGACGGGTTTGACCGTATCACAGCGTTGCGAAATCGAGGTAAAGTCTAGTGCAGGAGAGCTAGTCGCAGAGCGCTCAAGCTGAGCGCTTACCAGCGGAAAATCCTCATCCTCGGCATAGACGCTGGCAGATAATTCTTCGCCATCTTCCTCTATCGCTATGTTGAGCATTCTCGCGCCCTCAGCGGGGACCTCAAACGCCGACAAAAAATTGAGATCTTTTATAGCCAGCGACTCACCCGTCGCTTTTCCTGAAAAATAGTGCGCACCTGCCGAACGAATAAGTTCGATAAAACCGGTCCCGGGTACCAAGTGGAAGCCGTCTCGCGTTTTATGATCTGCGACAAGCCAGTCTTTTTCTGCATTCAGTTCAACCGAATAAATAGCACCTTGTTCAGCATGCTTGTGATAGCTGTCGAGCAGCGAGCCTTCAACAGGGAGCCCAGCAGCGTTCTCTTGCCCGACATTCGCAGCCATACCCACGTCTTTCCATGCACTCCAGTTGATTGCCATGGATTTACCCGAGCAGCGCTCACTGCGCTCTGCAACAAATGCATCCAAAAACGCATTCGCCGAGGTGTAATCAATCTGCCCGGGTAACCCCAGATAAGAGGCTACCGAAGAAAATACAATGAAGCGTTCAAGGTCAACTTCAGCAAACAGCTGATCGAGCGCCTTCGCGCCTTCGACTTTTGCAGCGAGCACCTTTTCCGCTTCTTCAAAGGTTTTTTCTATTAGGAGCTTGTCATCCATCATCCCTGCGGCATGAATCACAATATCAACATTGCTGACCGAGAGCCCAGCTTCCGAAAACGCATTAGTCATTGACGAAACACTGGTGACATCTGCCGCCAGCGTAAGGACTTCCGAGCCACTCTGTTTAAGCTTTTGCAAGGCATTCAGCTGATAGTGCAAAGGGCTGCTTTCCGGGAGTTGACCCAAAAGCTGGTCCCAGCTTGAGGGTTCCGGCAGCTCTCGGCGAGACATCAATACAATTTTCTTCGCCTTTTTTTGGCTCAAAAGGTCGGCAATATTGAGTCCGATTCCGCCCAGACCTCCGGTAAGCAGTACGGTGGCAGATTCAGGCAGCCAATCTTCCTGTATTGGCCGTGAGGCAATACTCACCGGTTCTATATCTCTAACCCAGCGATTGCGACCACGGTAAAGTACTTGTGGTAAATCAGAACGATACGACAGTTCTTTGAACAGCTGTTTGGCGCACAGCATCGCGTTACCCTGTTCAGTACGGAGATCTACAATACGGGCTGATACGTGCGGGAGTTCTCTGGGAGCGACCAGCACCGGGCCAAGCGCCAGACTTACCTCAGGCAAGATGGGCTCCCCAGCAATGCTATACAAACGATCGGTGACAACACATAGCTCTACTGTCCTATCCAACTCAGCCGTCACCTTGAGCAAATTAAACAATGCCCAAAAGCATTGCCCCTTCAGGCTCGACTTTGCGCTATCATTTGCACCCGGGCTCGCCTCTAGCATGCTCCAAAAATAGAATATTTTTAGGGGCTTGGTAGCGTTATCGAGCCGACGTTCAGACAAGGAGAAGAAGGCTTTTTCATCCTCCGGAGAAAACTGATAGTGGTTCTCAGCTATTTCAGTAAAACCATCACCGATTGTGGCGGTAATACATGACGAGGTTTGTTGTTCAATTAACTGACGCAGCTGCTCACACAAAGCAGAATCATTGGCAAATACGAGGTAATCAGCCTCGTCATCAAGCGCCTCGGTACTTATATCAGCCTGTCGCCAAGCCAATTTGGCAAACCAGTCGCCAATATCCTTTTTCTTTCTGAGCTCCAGATCTTCATGCGCTGCAGGCCTTTCAAGCGCCTCGACCCAATGTACTTTTTTCTCAAAGGGGTAGGTCGGCAATCCGACACGAAAACGATACTCATCTCGCCAATACTCCGCCCAGTCTAGTTCGACACCTCTGGCCCACATTGCCCCCAGGGTTCTTTTCGCAACGACGGTATCAGCTTCATTTTCGTTGGGATGGCGCATGGAGCTCAAGACCGCACTCCCCATGTCTAAATTGGCGCGAGCTAGATTAGTCAGCGTTTTGCCTGGCCCAATTTCAACCAACACGCAGCTTTTGTCCCGGGTTACGGTTTCAATGTTTTCCGCAAATTTAACTGTATTGCGCAAGTGGTCTACCCAATAATCAGGGCTTGTTGCTTGCTCATCAGTAATCCAGGTACCCGTGAGATTAGAAGTGAATGGAATAGTCGGTGCTGATAGCTTAATCGTCTTCAGATAGGCTCTGAAATCTTCAACCACGGTATCCAACATGCGCGAATGGGCAGCAACATTGATTCTCACGATGGTGCTGTCTATGTCATCCTGTTCCAATCGCTCTTTTAGCTCGAGCAGTGCCTGCTTCGGCCCGGTCGCCACACACAATTCAGGGGCGTTAACGGCGGCCACATCAAGCTCACTGGACATATACCTGCGCGCCTCCTCTATGGGCAGCGGTATACTTAACATGCCGCCCTCCGGTGCTCTCTCAAACAACTGTCCACGCAAATATACGAGGTTCATTGCATCCTTAAGAGATATCACACCAGCAAGGCAAGCGGCCGTATTTTCTCCCATCGAATGACCAATCATTGCCTCGGGTATCGCACCCCACGCGAACATTTGCTTTGCGAGTGCATATTCCGTCGCAAATAACGAGGTAAGCGTCAAGGTCGGCGTTTGCAGTGTTTCAGTTGCATCGCGTCTGTCGGCTTCAGAAGCAAATATCAATGACCTGACACGCTCAGACAAGTCTTGGGGTAAACACCCCAGGCAGGCGTCAAACGCTTCCCGGTACACGGGTTCTGCATGGTAGAGATCCACTCCCATTCCCGAATATTGAGCTCCGCCTCCGGGCAGCATAAACACCAACGAAGGTTCACTTTGTGCTTTGGCTTTGGCATTGGTGACGACGGATAAATCTGACAACTGCTCAGCCGCATCTTCTAAAGAGCGTGCCGTGATGCTTAGCCTGTGCTCACTCGCCAAACGTCCTACGTTCAGGGTGTAAGCTACATCTGCCAAAATTAAGCCGGAAGCCTCGCTCAAATATCCCGACAGGTTTCTAGCGTAGGTATTCAGTGCTTTTTCGGTCTTGGCCGACAAAGTAATTAGATGTTCACTGTGTTTCGAGTCATCTACCCCTTCTAACGCTGGGGGCTCTTCAAGAATAATATGCGCGTTCGTACCGCCGACGCCCAATGAACTAACAGCCGCGCGACGGGGTGTATCGCTGCTCCAATCCCGCAAACGGTCGTTGACATAGAACGGGCTATTGGCAAAATCAATCGCAGGGTTAGGCGCGTTAAAATGCAAGGTCGGGGCTAACTGGGCATGTTTGAGACTCTGAATTGCTTTGATCATTCCAGCCACGCCTGCAGCGGTATCCAAGTGTCCGATATTCGACTTAACCGAACCTAGAGCACAATACTGCTTTTTGGGGTTTTCCAAACCATAGGCCTGACTTAGCGCCGCGACCTCGATCGGGTCGCCCATTTGGGTCCCCGTACCGTGGCATTCTATAAAGCCGACTGACGCTGGCTCTATATCTGCAATTTCAATCGCCTCTCTTATTGCAGCGGCTTGTCCATCGACGCTTGGTGCGAGATAACTGACTTTATTCGAGCCATCGTTATTGATAGCCGAAGACTTCAGCACGGCATGAATCTGGTCTCCGTCTGCGAGGGCGTCATCCAGGCGCTTGAGCAGAACGCTCCCTACGCCACTGCCGAATACGGTTCCCCCCGAAGCTGCTTCAAAGGGGCGGCAGTGACCATCCTTAGATAGTATTTCACTTTCTTTGTACACATACCCCCGGTGATGCGGTAGCTCAATCGTCACCCCGCCCGCCAAGGCCATGTCACACTCCCCGTTAAGCAAGCTCTGCGCAGCCATATGCACAGCCACTAATGAGGTCGAACATGCTGTCTGCACGTTTACACTTGGGCCACGCAGGTTAAGCAGGTACGACACCCTGGTACTTAGGAAGTCCTTGTCGTTTCCTGTGTGGCGAAGCAGAAAGAAGCCAACTTGCTTTAGCAGCTCCGCATTGGGCAAGAGGTTATATGGCAAATACGCATTGTGGCCCGAACCGGCATACACGCCGACGGAACCATCGAAGTCACCGGGGATATACCCCGCATCCTCGAATGTTTCCCAGGCGCACTCCAGAAAATGACGGTGCTGAGGATCCATAATACGGGCTTCTTGTGGATTAAAACCAAAAAAGCTCGCGTCGAAGCACTCCATATCCTTCAGGAACATGCCGGCTTTAACATAATTGGGATCGTCGATATCTCGTTCGGCG
>JBFJVR010000101.1:0-8043 GCA_041624095.1 Oleiphilaceae bacterium | reverse complement strand
CCCCTAAATTGCACTATTTGTTTGCCAAAAATGGAATAGCCTTTCCCTTATACTTACCCGCATCAAGCACGCGCAACATATTTTTGACTGTGTTCCATGGTACATTGACGGCTTCCAGATTAAACAGTTCTGCGACGAGGTTTCCACCTGGCAGAACTAAAGTCGCATACTCAAGCTCTGTTTGCCCTTTACCATTTGGCTTGAACGTCCAGTAGCCATAGATAAATTCCATATTTTCATGATCCAGTGTGTCTTTGAACAGTGGAACACTTTTAAATTCTAAGCGGGTGAGCTGGGTCTCAGCGTCGTAAGTGATGATACTGCGGCTACACGACTCCCTATCACGAAAGGGGTAAGGAATATTATACTGAATACAGTTTACATAGTTCGTGTCACTCACCTTTTCTACCTGCTTAGCCGATTTAAAGGTTTCCATCCACTCAGGTAAAAAAGCCGCATCCATGTTGATAGCGAGTAAGGGTGCAACTCCATGTTGTGTAGTAAGGTTTATTTTGCAGTATTTGTAGCCGGATTTATGGTACTTACAACTGGCAACCATACCGTCTTCATTGCGTTCTTCTTTCCATTCAGTTTCCCCTGCGACAACAACGCTAAAAAACATTATCCCCAGAGCGCATACCATCCTAATGCACATAAATCACCTTCTCGCGAACTCATTATATAATCCGAGCTGATAGTATTTGCTTATGCGAGCAAAATCACCCCCAAACAGAGAAACAACGAAGCTTATACTCAAAATGGTGAAGAGCTTCAAAAAAATCCCCTGAGGGTATCGGGGACGGAGGGATCAATTTTTAACCATTCTCTTAAATTGGTTAAAAATTGATCCCTCCGTCCCCTAAATTGCTAAATTGCGTCCCCGAACTTGAACTCAAAAAACTCTAGCCCTTTAACCTGCTTTTTCAGCTGCTTCTTAAGCAACCGATATACATCGGCATCAAAACTCAGTTGCTGCTCAGAATACATTTGCATGGCTTGGTTCAGGTTCGCCTCATCAGTATACGAGCCTATGTGACACCAATACTTAAAAACATGAAGTACCACTGCACCACTGCCTTGCTCGACTTCCTTAATAAGCAAGAAACCTTGATAGGGCCAGTCTTTTAGGTGCTGGGAATGAAAGGCAATCTGCATTCTTAGATTATAACGGTCAATATTTTCTTCGTTCACACACGCGCCCAAGCACTCACCAAGCTTATACTTGAAACACGGGCCTTCACCCTGCTCTATGTCCATCATCAGCGCGCAAAGTTGGTTGCTTGCCAACACAGACTTAATAAACTTTTTTGCAGCACTTCGGGTTTTATATAAGCCGTAATAACTGCCAAGCTTATCTACTTCTGTTAACTCCCTAAGCAAAGGGACCAAATACCCTTGGGCATTCTGGCTTAAGAAAATCGTCCAATTTTCAGTATTTGGACGCAAGCGCGCATTGTAAACGGGCTGCAAGGCCTTGATCTCTTGTATTTCGAGTAGCAGTGCACTGAACTCTCCCGGGCACTGCTGCCATTCGATATTGCGCACACTTTGAGTCATTGCCATCTCTTTATTAGAGCTATGATCGTTGCAAAAGTGTGACATCACCCGCTGATATAGATTGATACTCTTACCCACATATAAAAGAGCATGATTTTCACCATAGAAGTAATACACCCCTGCTGTGTCCGGAAGCGCATCAAGCCGGGTTTCATCAAGCCCTTGCGGCAACGATGGACGCCTCACCTGTTTAGCAATGGCGACTTCAAAGGCGGCAGCCCCGGCATCTTGTTGGGCAAAGTTGAAAAATGCCAAAGTCGATTCTACATCTCCCATTGCCCTGTGCCGCGCATTAGAAACGAGACCATGCCGCTCAATTAGCTTATCGAGCCCGTGGCCTTGATGCTGTGGATAGAGCGCTTTGGCGAGTTTAACCGTGCATAGGACCTGACGAGAATAGCTCTTGCCGATACGCTTGAATTCGGTCTTGATAAAACCATAATCAAAACGGGCATTGTGTGCGACAAATATGCAAGATCGAGTAAGTTGCTCGAACTCACCGGCGATGTCTTCGAACAAGGGGGCATCCGCAACAAGAGAGTCGGTAATCCCGGTTAAACGCTGGATGAATGATGGTATGTGACTGCGCGGATTCACCAAGCTTTGCCATGCTTGTAAAACTTCTCCATTTTTCCATATTACGAGCGCAATCTCAGTAATGCGATCACTCGCCACTCGCCCGCCGGTAGTTTCTATATCAATAAAAGCTAAGGGTTTGTCTATCACACCAACTCTCTACACACGTTAACGGACGATAAAAGTTGAAAAATCCGCATTTCATTGCCACCTTTATAACAAGTAAATGCAAAGCCTAAAACGCTTAATTGGTTATGCCCGCTCATTTGTTGTTTTGATTCCGAGCCAGAGGTACGCGCAATGATTGTAGGATTACCCAAAGAAATCAAAAATCACGAATATCGCGTTGGTTTGACACCTGCGGCTGTACTCGAGCTGACCCATCGATCTCATCAGGTTTTGGTAGAGACAGACGCCGGGCTCGGCAGTGGATTCAGCGATGAAGACTACCAACGCGCGAAAGCCACTATTGTACCCAATGCAAAAGATATATTTTCGAAAGCCGAATTAATCGTCAAGGTCAAAGAACCACAAAGTGGAGAACGGGCGGCATTGAACCCCGGCCAAACCTTGTTTACCTACCTTCACCTTGCACCGGATATTCCACAAACTGAAGAGCTCATCAGCAGCGGCGCCACCTGCATCGCCTATGAAACTGTGAGCGACAACCAAGGGCGACTGCCATTGCTCGCTCCAATGTCTGAGGTAGCGGGGCGCATGAGCATACAGGCCGGAACGCGCTGCCTCGAAAAAGCACAAGGAGGCCGAGGACTGTTACTTGGCGGCGTTCCGGGTGTTGAGGCTGCAAATGTAGTCATACTGGGCGCCGGAGTGGTCGGGTCGAATGCTTGCCAAATGGCCGTCGGACTTGGCGCTAACATATTTGTACTCGATAAGTCCGTTGATGCCCTGCGCCGGCTCGATACGAACTACGGAAACCGTATCCATACCCTGTTCTCTACCCAGCAAGCACTTGAGCAGTCAATAATACAGGCGGACCTGGTTATAGGCGCTGTTCTGATTCCCGGGGCTGCTGCACCTAAACTTGTCAGCCGTAATTTACTCAAAAAGATGAAACCGGGCGCTGCCATAGTCGATGTCGCAATTGATCAGGGAGGCTGCTTCGAAACGTCTAGAGCCACGACCCACGACGATCCAATCTATATTGAAGAAAACATCGTCCACTACTGTGTAGCCAACATGCCCGGCGCCTTATCACGCACGGCAACCCAAGCGCTAAACAATGCTACCTTACCATTTGTGATCGAGCTCGCCGATAAGGGAACAAAAAAAGCGCTCACGGATAACCATCACTTGCGCCAAGGACTGAGTATTACGCGACACACCTTAACTTGCCCTTTAGTTGGAGAAGCACAAGGTTTGCCCTCTATCACTGCTGAAGACGGGCTGTCACTTTTATAGCCCGGTCTTCTGCTCACGCTCCACATCCACGCTAATTTACTGTCGGCCCTGCCTGCTTATGTGCACGCAGCATAGCCCTCAACCTGTCCAATATTATTCGACACAACACCCATCCTGCCGGTATTAACCCAGCCAATATTAAACGTGATTTAACCAATCACTTGTTTACAAATAAGCAATTTCAGAGTACAACTGTACGCCTAACGAGAAATCACCAATGATTTCGGTCACAGCGTAACGGAACATTACGGGCTTAGCTATGCAATTACTATCAAAAACCGCGCCATTACTAACAAACTCACTCAGCTTTGGTGCTTACTTTGAACCCATCGTACAATTAGTTTTGCCACGCTATAGAGCTAACAAAATAAGCGCAACAGTTACACATGTTAGCTCTGATGCAAATAACATATATACGCTGACTCTGCAGCCAAACTCACGCAAGTGGAAAGGCTTTACGGCAGGTCAGTTTGTACAAGTAGAAGTCTGTAAGAACGGCACCTTCTACAATCGCAGTTTCAGCATTTCGTCTGCTCCCTCACTTTTTAAAGCGGAAGGCAAAATACAAATTAGTTTCAAGGCGCACGCCAAGGGGATGATCACTCCGTGGATGGCGGAGCACCTGCACGTAGGAGCTACCATTTATCTGTCACCGGCAATGGGTGACTTTTGCTTGTCGGACACTCTGAATGCCAAGCTGTTTATTGCAGCAGGAAGCGGCCTGACCCCGTTTTTATCGATGCTGGAAGACCAACAGAATACCGGTTGGTTCAAACAGTCCACCCTGCTCTATTTTGTGAGAACCCCGGACGATGTGCCGTTTACTGCGCAGTTAGCCGCATTCAGAAAGAATGGTTTAACGGTGAAAATAGTTTATACCGCAACAGAGGGCCACCTGCAGCACTCGCATTTGAACCGGCTGTCCTTGCCTTTGGATCGCTACGAAGCCTATATCTGTGGCCCCGGCCAGATGATTAGCAATACACAAGACCTGCTGATCGAAGGTGGCATCGAAGCGCACTCTATCCACTTCGAATATTTTGGCAGCAAACCACTACCCAATGCAGATCAGATCGTGGCTTCCAATAGCAGCAACGAAGCGATCAAGGTGGACTTTATGCACTCAAACAAACTGGAGAGCTGGTTCTCAAGTCAACCAAAATCGCTATTGGAACTCGCTGAGTCAAGTGGCCTTAAACCGGTCTCTGGCTGCCGTATTGGTGTGTGTCACCAATGTACCTGCCGTAAAAAATCGGGACGGGTCTATAACATAAAGACAGGTAAATATTCGGATTCAGGTGAAGAGAACATACAGTTGTGCCAGTCCATCCCCGTAGACAACCTGATACTAGAACTGTAACTACGTATTAATGAGCAAACTTTTAGAGGGAATGCTAATGAACAAGGCTAGCAAAACGACATTGGAACAGTTCGGCAAAGAACTGGACGCCTTAAGAGCTGAAACCATAAGCCGTGTAGGTGAAACTGATGCACGGTATATCCGACGATTAATCGGTATTCAACGCAGCAGCGAAATCGCCGGCCGTATCGTTATGGTCCTCGGGTTTATTAACCCGGCCTTATGGATACTCGGCGTACTGCTACTCGCCTTGGCCAAAATTCTGGATAACATGGAAATTGGCCACAACGTCATGCATGGGCAGTACGACTGGATGAATGACCCAAATATCAACTCAAGAAACTTTGAGTGGGATATCGTTGGCGACGGCAACTCCTGGAAACGCTATCACAATCACGAACACCACACTTATACCAATGTAATCGGTAAAGACCGCGACTTTGGCTATGGCCTGCTTCGCCTGAGCGATGACTACAAGTGGCGCCCTCGTAACCGATGGCAGTTCATTACCTATGTTTACCTGAGCGTACTATTTGAATGGGGAGTCGCATACCATGAGCTGGCTGCCGAGCGTATTTTTATGGGCAAGCCCCGCAAGCACAGCTCCTTACCCATAAGCAGAAAAGAGTTACGCAATGCCTTTTTTTCGAAGGCCGGGCGTCAGCTATTCAAAGACTACGTGTTCTTTCCGCTTTTATGCTGGCCGGTTGCCCTGCAAGTGTTGTTAGGTAATCTGGCTGCCAATGTCATCCGTAACCTCTGGACCTCCAGCATTATCTTTTGTGGCCACTTTACCGACGGCATACACACCTTTAAAGAGGAAGACATAAAAGATGAAACGCGCGGCCAGTGGTATTATCGACAGATTCTTGGCTCTTCAAATATCAAAGGTGGCAAATTGTTTCATATATTAAGCGGCCATCTCAGCTGCCAAATAGAGCATCACTTGTTCCCCGATGTGCCTGCGCCGCGCTATCGCGAAATGATGCCTAAAGTTCAGGAAATCTGCCGAAAGTACGATATTCCATATAACACTGGTAAGTTTGGCAGTCAGTTCTTCTCTGTCTGGAAGCGCATTTTCAAATACTCCTTCCCCACCG
Organism: Oleiphilaceae bacterium; assembly: GCA_041624095.1. Classification (GTDB taxonomy): domain Bacteria; phylum Pseudomonadota; class Gammaproteobacteria; order Pseudomonadales; family Oleiphilaceae; genus PZPK01. Next base: position 2,028 of record JBFJVR010000101.1, on the reverse strand, counting down.
AGAACGACAAGCTCCAAGGAGTGAACGCTTAAGATTGTCAGCTAATCGTGTATTGCCTGTAGCTGCAGCATTAGGATATAAAGAGAGCCATGGATTGGCTCACTCAATACGAAGCACACACTCGTTTCATGTTCTTTATTGGCATGCTTTTCGCCATGCTTGTATTACAAAAGCGTTTTCCGAGACGCGACATCGCCTCAGTAAAATTATTCAACAGCCCTCCATTTAACGCTCGTGCCAACCTTAAGCGTCAATGCCAGCATCTATTATTGACCGCCATTAACACCCTCGTTTTGCGACTCGTCCCCGGCGCGGCGGCTGTAGGCGCAGCAGTTTGGGCAGAACAGCAACAAGTGGGCCTGTTGCATTATTTTGCAGCGCCAACTCTCATCGCCACCTCGTTGTCGATTTTGCTCTTGGATATCGCCATCTATTTTCAACACCGAATATTTCACGCCGTCCCCCTGCTATGGAGAATTCACCGACTGCACCACAGCGACCCTTTCTTCGACACCACCACCGCCCTGCGCTTTCATCCCATTGAGATCCTCCTCTCAATGCTGATTAAAACTGTACTGGTAGTAGCAATGGGGGCACCCGCAGCTGCGGTCATTATCTTCGAAATCCTATTGAATGCCGGCGCCCTGTTTAACCACAGCAACCTCAAGTTGCCGTTAAAACTGGACCAAAACTTACGGCTTATTCTGGTCACCCCGGACATGCACCGCATACATCATTCGCAAATCCACAACGAAACCAATAGCAATTTTGGCTTTAGCTTTTCCTTCTGGGATCGCTTGTTTGGCAGCTATAAGGCCCAGCCGATAAAAGGCCATGAAAATATGGATATTGGCCTAAGAGAATTTCGTGATGCAAGGGTGAACGAACTAGGCGCGATGCTGCTACAGCCCTTTAGTGCGGCCCTCAGCCCAGAAAAATTAGATGCAAAACATCACCGGGATTAACAGCCTGTTTGCGGCTAGCAAGTATGACGACCAGCCTCACCCCGACAAACCGGCAACACCGTCCGCAATGAACTGTATCGCAAGTGCGGCGAGAAGTACGCCAAGGAAACGCCGCAGAATCTCATCTCCGGTACGTCCGATGAGCAGCTTTACATAGCGCGAAAGGATCAACGCGATAAAGGTAATTCCACATAAACTGAAGACTGCAGCTAAAACCGATAGTTCGGCAGCAGCAGTCGATACCGATGAAAACAGCAGAATTGAAAGTGTAAGCGACCCCGGGCCGGCCAACAGCGGAATTGACATGGGAAACACAGAGACATCACCACCGCCTTCGATCTTGGTAAATTTTACCTCTCGGGTAACCATATTGAATGCGGTGTAAAACAGAAACAGCCCCCCTGAAATACGCAAGGCATGAATGCTTATCCCTAACTGCGCGAGCAAGCCTTCACCATAATTGCCAAATAAAACCAATAAAGCGGCAGAGATAAAACACGCCTTAGCAGCTACCTTTATGCGCGTACGCTTGTCATCATCAAGCGTCAAGGACCTGAATATCAGCGCCGTGCCAATCGGGTCGATCATAATAAACAAGGCGGTCAGTGCATTGAGATAAACGGCGAGTTCCATGATTCTTCCCCTGTAAAGCCTTGGGTTAAACCTAAGCTTCGATATTTTCTTGACCTGTATCAATGGCGGTTTGATGACTAGCTGAGATAATACGCGAACCATAAGCGTATGAGAAAAAGGTTTTAGCAATGATTCAAAACTTCAATGATTTATTAACCGCCTCGAAGCAGCAAAGCCAGCCGCAAAGGTTGATTATGATGTTCGTCAGAGCGGAATCAGAAACAAACACCAGTGGAGGGCTACTCGAGCCACTCATGTGTGTCGACAAACTGCCAGAAGAAATCGAAGATTTCAGCGCTTTAGTAACAGAAGCAGACAGCATTAACGACAAATGGGATTTCGTTTTTACCGCCAGTCTGTCTGGAAGTGAAGACGCGGCCCCAAGTAGCGAAGAAGCTGAACCGTATCTGAACTCCATGGTCAGTGATCT
>JBFJVR010000100.1:0-8044 GCA_041624095.1 Oleiphilaceae bacterium | reverse complement strand
GGCTGGATGTGGCTGGGCTATGTCGAGCCAAAAGAATGGGTTATCTGGCTATATTATATTGGTACCTTGAGCGAAGTCGTATTGTTATCGGTTGTGCTGGGTTTTCGCTTTAGTCATCTGAAAAAACAGACTGAAACGCTGGGGGCGGCGAAGTCGCGCTATAAGAAAATGAGCTTTACCGACGAACTTACCGGAATATTCAACCGCAGAGGTTTCGTAAAGAGCGTCGAGGAGCAGTTATTTTCTCACGAAGGTGGAAGTTTAATATGGCTTGCACTCGACGTCGATCACTTCAAGAAGTTTAATGATAATTATGGCCACCCTGCTGGCGATGAGTTGCTGCGAGCGATGGGGGAGTTATTAAAAAAATCGGGCAGGAAGAACGATATTGCAGGGCGCATCGGGGGCGAAGAGTTCGCCTTACTGTTGGTTGACTGTGATCTGGGAAATGCAGAAAAATTTGTCAGTCGCTTGTTGAACCAATTCGCGGAATTGAAAGTAGCGTCTCCGACGGGTGAGCATGTTGGCACCACACTGTCGGTGGGCGCGACCGAAGTCATTTCCGGGGAGCCATTGGAGCGAATTTGGCAGCGCGCCGACAGTTTGCTTTATGAGGCTAAGTCGAAGGGGCGCAACCGGGTCGAGATGGGGTAGCGCCAACAATTTATACCGATTCTTGTTCAAAGTTTTCCGCCGCGTTGCCAGCGGTGAAACCTGGGTAGCAAGGTATTGGCGATACCAGGTACGTTGTTTCTTTTCCACTCGCCTGCTGCATACTTGTTTGCTTCTGAGAGCGTGGGATAAATATGAATGGTGCCTAAAATCTTATTTAGCCCGAAACCGTGTTTCATCGCCGTTACAAATTCAGTGATTAGCTCACCGGAATGATGACCGACGATAGTTACCCCTAGAATTTTATCCTTCCCGGGCACTGTAAGTACTTTCACTTCTCCGTGATCTTCGCCGTCAGCAATTGCGCGGTCGAGGTCGTCTATTCCATAACGTGTTATTTCGTAGCTTATTCCTCTAGCCTGCGCTTCCTGTTCGTTGAGACCTACGCGCGCGACTTCCGGGTCAGTAAAAGTTGCCCAGGGGATGACGTGATAATCGACCTTGAAACGCTTAAAGCTACCAAACAGTGCATTAACTGCAGCATACCAAGCCTGATGTGCTGCAGCGTGCGTAAACTGGTATGGGCCGGCGACATCGCCGCAAGCGTAAATGTTGGGATACTTGGTCTGCAAGTACTCATTAACCTGTATGGTGCCATTTTCATTGCTCGCTATGTCGAGGTCTTCGAGTCCGAAGCCCTTTGTGTTGGGGCTGCGGCCAACAGCTAGCAGCAGGCAATCAAAGGGTAGCGCGCGTTCTGTATCTCCCTCTTGCACATAGAGCTTGTGTACGCCGTTTTCACTAGTGAACCTCACTGGTGCGCAGCCTAGCTTAAGCTGCATGCCTTCTTTTTCTAATTGGGCGCGTACTCTGTCGGATACATCGAGGTCTTCTTTCGCCATCAGACGGTTCGATCGGTTAACCAGCGTCACCTTGACCCCCAAGCGATTAAAGCTCTGAGCTAACTCGCAGCCTATGGGGCCGGAGCCCAGTACAATCATATTTTCGGGCCGCTCGCGTAACTCCCAGATAGTGTCCGAGGTGAAGTAAGGTACATCTCCGATGCCCTCAATATTGGGAATACTTGGGCGTGCCCCGGTAGCAATAACGATATTGCGCGTAGTGATTACCTTGCCATTAACCTGTACCCGGAAGGGATCCAGAACGCGCGCTTCACCAATCTCACAATCGACACCCAAGCCGGTATAGCGCTCAACCGAGTCGTGGGGTTCTACCTTTGAAACAACCGCTTTTACACGCTCCATAACGGCGTTAAAGTCGATATCAACACCTTTCGCACGTAAGCCAAATTCATTCGCACGCTCAAAGTAGCTGGCAATTTTTGCTGATCGAATTAAGGCCTTGCTTGGCACACAGCCAGTGTTAAGGCAATCACCACCCATAAGGTGCTTTTCAATCAGGGTGACTTTAGCCTTAGTTGCCGCTGCAATATACGCGCTGACCAGCCCGGCTGAGCCACCGCCAATGGCGACTAGGTTGGTATCAAAATGCTTGGGTTTATCAAAACCTTGGTAGACTTTTTTAGCCTTGCTAAAGTCGAGCATTTTTTTCGCGATGAGAGGGAAAATTCCCAGCAAGGCAAATGACAATATCAGCCCGGGCGAACTAATGTCGGCGAGTGATTCCAGCTGCGCCAGTTGGGTTCCTGCGTTGACGTAAACGATAGTGCCAGGCAGCATGCCTAGTTGACTCACAACGAAAAATCGCCAGGTTTTCATGCTGGTTAGGCCCATTAGCAGGTTAACCGCAAAGAATGGAAATATCGGCACCAAGCGCAGTCCAAATAGATAGAATGCGCCTTCTCGCTCCACCCCCTTGTTGATTGATTCCAAGGTCTGCGAAAACCTGCGTTCTACTGTGTCGCGCAGCAGGGTTCTGGCCATTAGGAAGGCTAAGGTTGCGCCGATTGTACTGGCGAAAGAAACCAGTACTGTCCCGTATATCACCCCAAAGATGGCGCCGCCCGCAAGTGTGACAATCGCAGCAGCCGGCAGCGATAGCGCAGTCACTACTACGTAGATAGCGAAATATAGTAAACCGGTTTTTAAGGGATGCGCTTCTTGGTACTCGGCAATAGCCTGCTTTTGGCTGGTGATGTAATCGAGGCTGAAATACTGATTAAGGTCAAAAATGAAAAATAAAACCAGGCCGGAGGCAAGGGCCAGTAAAACGAGAATCTTGTTAAGCTTCATGGATGAATCTTCCTTGTGAAAGCTCACCACTATAGCGTGCCTGTTTGTTCAGGCAAGCATGCTGAGCTTTGCTAGACTAATTAAGAGGGGGTTACGACTGCTTTTTGGCCCCTTAGTTCAGGCCTGCCGACATTTTTAGTGCGAACCAGGGTGATAATTAAGGAATGTCTTGGTGATGGCTGGTATAGGAGGGGGGCAAACTGATAACCTCAAACTTTATGGAATAGCGAAAGGTGGCTTTAACGTGTTTGTAAATAGCGCTCGGCAATATCCGGGTACCAGAATGCGCCGTATGCGCTATCAGGAGTTTTCACGTCGACTTATGCGTGAATCGCGACTTAGCGTAGATGACCTGATCTATCCCATGTTCGTAGTAGAAGGTGTAAACCAGCGAGAGCCGGTTGCCTCGATGCCCGGTATAGAGCGTCTGAGCATCGACCTGCTGTTAAAAGAAGCAGAATTATTGCTCAGTTTGGGCGTGCCTGCCATCGCGCTGTTTCCGGTTACGCCGCAAGAAGCAAAATCGCTCGATGCCAAAGAAGCGTGGAGTCCTGATGGCTTGGCCCAGCGCACCGTCAGGGCACTTAAGAAAAACTTCCCCGAACTGGGGGTGATTACCGATGTTGCACTCGACCCGTTTACCACGCACGGGCAGGATGGAATTATTAATGACGAGGGTTACGTGCTGAACGACGTTACCGTTGAAGCACTGAGAAAGCAGGCTTTATCGCATGCCGAAGCCGGTGCCGACGTGGTTGCGCCCTCAGATATGATGGATGGGCGCATTGGTATTGTGCGCCAGGCCCTCGAAGATGCAGGGCATAGTGAAACACTCATTCTTTCGTATGCCGCTAAATACGCGTCTGCTTACTACGGGCCCTTTAGGGACGCGGTTGGCTCAGCAGCGAATCTGGGCAAGGCTGACAAGCAGAGTTACCAGATGGACCCGGCGAACAGTGACGAGGCAATACACGAAGTGCTCATGGACCTGCAAGAGGGAGCGGATATGGTCATGGTCAAACCGGGTATGCCGTATCTCGATATAGTACATCGTGTTAAAACCGAGCTTCAGGTGCCTACCTTTGTGTATCAGGTAAGCGGTGAATACGCGATGCATATGGCAGCGATACAGAATGGCTGGCTCGACCGCGAGAGCATTATCCTCGAGTCACTCACGTGCCTGAAACGCGCCGGTGCCGATGGTATCTTAAGTTATTTTGCCAAAGACGCGGCACGCTTGTTAAAAGCGCGCGCTTAGTTAATCGAAGGGTATGCAGTTAATGAGTAAAGATGTAGAAATACAGGAGGAGGTCGAACAGGCAGAAGAACACGATCTGTACAGCAGTCAGTACTATTTTAATCGTGAACTCAGCCATCTCCAGTTTAATCTCCGGGTGCTTAAATTGGCGCTGGACGAAGCCCACCCGCTGTTAAACCGAATGATGTTTTGTTGTATTTTCAGCAGCAACATGGATGAATTCTTCGAAATTCGGGTGGCAGGGCTAAAGCATCAAATCAAGTATGGTCGCGAAACCATTGGGCCCGACGGCTTAACGCCTTCGCAAACACTACAGGAAATTGATAAAACCGCACACGACTTGGTCGACGAGCAATATCAAATTCTAAATGAGGTCTTATTGCCGGCTCTGGACAAAGAAAATGTTCGTTTTCTGCGTCGAGGTGAATGGTCTGACGCACAAGTAGAGTGGCTAGCAGAGTATTTTGATAAAGAAATTCTTCCTGTTATCAACCCCATTGGTCTCGACCCATCCCACCCCTTCCCGCGGCTGGTTAACAAAAGTCTCAATTTTATCGTCGAGCTGGATGGTAAAGATGCGTTTGGCCGCGAAACCGGTATGGCGATTGTGCCAGCACCGCGTTCATTGCCGCGTATGGTGAAGTTACCGCCAGAAATTTCTAACGGCGACGAAATCGTGTTTTTGTCATCCATCATTCATGCCCATGCCGACCAGCTTTTTCCGGGAATGGACGTAAAAGGCTGTTACCAGTTCCGCTTAACCCGCAATGCCGATTTCGAACTCGAACAGGACGACATGGAAGATCTCGCGTCGGCACTTAAGGGTGAATTGCTGTCACGTCGCTTTGGCGAAGCTGTACGCCTGGAGTTGGCCGATAACTGCCCCGATCATCTGGTGCAGTTTTTGTTGCGCGAATTCGGTTTGACCGAAGCCGAGCTATATCAGGTTCGTGGTCCGGTGAATCTGGCGCGTTTAATGAGTCTCGCCGATTTGGTAGACCGGCCAGAGTTTCTATACCCGACATTCGCACCGGGTTTGCCGAAACCGCTTAAGGCCAAAAAAAATGTGTTTGCGACCATTAAACAGCGTGATTTGTTATTGCTGCATCCCTACCAGAGCTTCACCCCGGTAATTGATCTGTTACGGGAGGCTGCTAAAGACCCCGACGTGGTCGCCATCAAGCAGACGCTTTACCGCACGGGCTCAAATTCCGAAATAGTCGCAGCACTGGTAGATGCAGCTCGCCGCGGCAAAGAAGTAACCGCTGTTATTGAGCTACGCGCTCGTTTTGACGAGGCAGAGAACATTGAGCTCGCGAGCAGGCTGCAGGAGGCCGGTGCCGTAGTCGTATACGGTGTGGTGGGTTATAAAACGCATACCAAGATGATTTTGATCGTGCGCCGTGAAGCGGGTGGGTTTAGCCATTACGTGCATCTGGGAACGGGAAACTACCATGCCGGAAACGCGCGTGTGTATACCGATTATAGTTTTATGAGCAGTGATGAGGCCTTGGGTAGAGACGTGCATAAAATCTTTCAGCAGCTTACCGGGATGGGCAAAGTGCTGAAAATAAAAAAACTGTTTCATGCACCGTTTACACTGCACCCCAAGCTTTTGTCTTTGATCAGCCGCGAAACCGAGAACGCCAAAGCGGGCAAGGCGAGTGGTATCACGATAAAAGTAAATGCCTTGTCGGAGTCGAAGATAATTCGAGCCTTGTATCGTGCCTCTCAGGCAGGTGTGCCTATACGTCTGATTGTTCGCGGTATTTGCTGCCTGCGGCCGGGCGTACCGGGAGTGTCAGAAAATATTACTGTGCGCTCCATTGTTGGCCGGTTTCTAGAGCACACCCGGGTGTACTGGTTTCACAACGATGGTAACGACGAGCTTTATGGCGCGAGTGCCGATTTGATGGCGCGAAATCTGCTAAATAGGGTAGAGACCTGCTTTCCTATTGAAGATAAAAAGTTAATCGCCCGGGTGAAATCGGAACTGGAATTTTACATGAAGGATAATTGCCAAAGCTGGGAGATGCAGGAGTCCGGAGACTATGTTCACAATCAACCTGCCGAAGGCGAAGAGCGCTTTAGCGCTCAGCAGGTGTTGCTGGATCAACTTGCACTGACACAGGTTTAGAGGGTGTAGTGTCGGGCTGCTGAGAGAAAAATAACAGGCTATGATGAAGCACTTAACATGGATAATGCTAACGGTTTTGGCGCAGTGCGCGACAGCTCAAAGCTTGCTGCTGCGCTTTGATACCTCGGAGCACGCCGACCTTGAGCTGATCGACCTCCTGCAGGAAGAGCGCGTGTTTCTTCGCTTGCAAGACTTTGTTGACGCCAACTTCATTTTGCAGGATGAGCTGAGTTACGTGTTTTATCCGGGGCGTGAGCTGTTCTTTGACGCCGCACATAATCAAGCGAATATTCCATTTAGCCTGCTCCATGACTTACAGCATGACTTGAAAGTTAAATTCCCCGAACAGCCAAATGTGAGGCGGCGCATATTCGCTTCAGCTTCAGAGCACCTGCTATGGACTTTTTTGGGCCGTGCCTTGGTGAATCAGTATGCGCTTCCTATCGTTGGGCAAGAAGCCTTCGTGCTAGACAGTTTTGCGACGCTGATGTTGTTGAACCACAATGGCGGGCGTGAAGATGACTATCTATTGGATGCGGCTGAGGCCTACTTATTGGTAGTACGTTCTAGCAGCTTGCTGAGCAGTGACTCATCGAAAAACGAGCAGCAGCTCGATCAGCAACGCTACCAGGAAATCGTGTGTCTGGTGCTGGGAAAAGACCATGGCGTGAACGACACGATCCTGCAAGAGCTTGCGTGGGACGAAGCTCGCCTGGAAGCCTGCCGACAAAGCTATCACCAATTAATTCAAAAATGGTATCAGGAACTCTCACCCTTCTTGAAAGCGGGAAATCGTATACAAAGCTGGCTGCCAAAGCTTATTCCTTAGTTGAGCCGAGTTGGCTGAAAATGCGTGCTAAGTCTCAGCAAAAAGGAGCAAAAGCAAAAAGGGGTCGGTGACAAATGAGAATCATTCATAGTTTTGCGTACTCCTCCGCTCTTTTAATGTTTCTGGTTTACCTATCTAGCCAGATTTACGATACTTGCCGTTCTAATCATGGATGATAAGAAGGATATAAGATGCCAAGGAAGCCTCGCATGTATATGGCAGGGATACCCTGCCACGTAATTCAACGCGGTAATAATCGAAACGCATGTTTTTACCGTGAAGATGACTACTTGTTCTATTTAGATTGCCTCAGTGACGCGTGCCAAAGATATGGGGTCGCTTGCCATGCGTATGTCTTAATGACCAACCACAGTCATTTGCTGCTAAGCCCTAAAGATGAGCTTGGTATTTCTAAGGTCGTTCAGTCGATAGGACGCAGGTATGTTCAATATGTTAATAATGTTTATCTAAGGTCCGGTACACTTTGGGAAGGCAGGCATAAATCGAGCCTCGTTGATGCCGATAATTATTTACTGTGTTGTTATCGTTATATTGAGCTGAACCCGGTGACTGCACGCATGGTAGAGGATCCAGCGGATTATCAGTGGTCTAGTTATCGGGCCAATGCCAATGGCGAATTAAATCCTTTAATCACTCCTCATTCTTTGTATACCGCTTTGGGAACATCTGTTGATTCCAGACTGGCGGCTTATAGAGCGTTGTTCGAAGAAACCATATCGCCTTCACTATTACACCAAATTAGGAATACGATCAGCTTCTCGATGCCCCTGGGTGATGAAAGCTTTAGGTTACAGATCGAGTCTGCTTTGAATCGATCAATTGGTCAGGCAAAGAGGGGTAGACCGAAGAAGTAGAATGATTCTCATTTGTCACCGACCCCTTTTTACTTTTTTACTTTTTAAAAACTTAATTTCTAACAACAGGGCGTTTTGAGGTGGCACTGAGCAGCTTGTCGCAGAGCTGCTTTAGTTGTT
>JBFJVR010000099.1:0-8048 GCA_041624095.1 Oleiphilaceae bacterium | reverse complement strand
CCCCCGATGAAAATAAGTTTGATTTCATCTTCCTGAAAGCAGGGGCGTAACAGCTCCTGAAACTCCTCCGAAGGCAGTGCCTTCATCCTTTCGGCCATTATTTCTTGCACAACCTCGGCTCTTTGCATGTTGAATAGCGGGTCGCGTAGGGTTTCGGTGTACAGGTCGAGTGCTTTTAAGCCGGTGTCCTGCTTAAGCTTGGCAAAGGCCTCAGCGCCTATTGCTATCTGGGTTAAGGGTTTAACCACGCCGGCGGCATCATCTACCAGATTCTCAAAGTGTTTCTGAATAATGACTCGGGTGCGCGAGGCATGTGGGCCGGTAAGCATAGCGTAGGCAATTTTGTCTACGGTTAGTATCTCTTCGGTAATGATTTTGCAAAAGGCTTCGGAGACTTCTTCTTGTCGTTGCAGGAATAGGCCATGAAGTGTGAACGACAATACCCTATGTGGTTTTAAGGGCCTGAATATCATGTTTAGTGCCACCCAGTTGGTTGCCCAGCCAACGAGAAAACCAAATACGGGGAGTATCCATGATACAGGGTATACGTACCAAATAACGAGCTGGGGAAGACCAAATAGAAATCCGAACCATAGTCCGCTTTTAACGATAAATTTGAACTCTCTTTGCCCGCACTCAAGAAAAATTCGATTCAATAGTTGTTTGTTTTGAGTAAGCTGGTCGACGACCATTTGTCTTAGATCAAACAGGGTTTCGATTTTTGGTGAAATATCATCTACCAGCGAGTCCATTACTCTAGGGAGTTCGTCTTTGACTCGTTGATAAACCGCGGCTTTCAGTGCTTTTGGCAGGTTGTGCCACAAGGTCTTGTGACGTTTTCGCATGATCTCGTCTACCAGTTCGTCAACCCTGGGTTCAAGTTGCGCGAGAATATGCGTGCTGATCGATTTTGGATCCATTTGTTCGATTATCTCGGAGACGGTCCCGATACGCGATAAAGTTGAATCGACACAAATGCCCGCCATCTTTTCTGCCTTGGAGGGGATAATCCCCTGCCAGCCAAAAATGGGTTTGAGGCCGATGAACTCAAGCGGATAAAAGGTAAGCTTGATTGCCAGCCAGTTGGTACACCAGCCTACTAAGCCTGCAACAAAAGGGATGCTGGCTAACTTTAGAAGCTCGATTGACTCTGCGGATAACATTCTATTTGGTTTCCCTGCTTGTTTTACTGTTATGTATATTGCGTTTCATTCTGCTAGATTAGGTGCACGTACACAATTTTTTGCCCGCCTTTGTATTCAAGGAAAGCTTAATGGCACGACCGAAACCGAACCCTGATGTGGTTTTTCCCCTAATTATTGAGCAAGCAAGAAGGCTCATCCAAGAAGATGGCTTCGAGAAGCTAACGATGAAAGGGCTTGCTGAAGCCTGCGGTATGTCAGTAGGGAAGCTATATCACTTTTTTGCAAGTAAGGATGAGTTGTTTCTTCGATTAGAAACGGAGTATTTCGACGGACTGTATGCCGCGCTGATGAGCAGCCTGCATCAGGCTAATGAGCTTGAGGCGTCACCTCGAGTTTCGTTTCGAGCGCTGGTTTCGGCCTACTACCGCTATGCGGTTGCGCAAATTGACCTTTATCAATTAGTTACCAGCCCGCCAAAAGTATATAGCCATTACCTAGGTACCGAGATAGAAGCGCTTGCGAAACGTGAGCTCGAGTCTGCGATGCGGGTAATCCAGTTGTTTCGGGCTCAGCTTGGCGAGGCTTTGCAAGCCGGTAATGAACAGGGCTCCAAAACTTTGCAGGCGTCTTTTTTGATGAGTGTGAATGCCGTGCACGGTTTGATTTTAATGAGTTGTTCGGCTGTGTGGCCCTACTTATCTGAGGATTGGCGTCGCGATGAACAGCTTGAAGTAGAAAAAGCAGAGGTGGTCGAGAAACAGCTGGATTTGATTGTCGCTAGTGTTTTGGGGTGACTAGATGGGTAGCTGGAGCCTCGAGGTTCTTGCGTGGAAGCATTGACAATCTTAGTTGAATGATGGTTCAATTAAAAAACTTCAATCGTCAGGGTTATCAATATGGCAGACTTTCAGAACACGTTAACGGCACTCAATCGAGAACAGCTGGAGCAACACGGAATCGTTCCGGTGCCTACTCTTGACCTAGCTCGGCAGCATGTGTTGCCCCGCGTTCGGCTAGAGCAGGCACGAACGGCGGCACAAGCGTTTCGCAATGAAATGCTTACTAATGGCGCTTCTGTCGAGTTTTTTAAATCGATTAACCTGATAAGGGCGCCGTACCCTACTAAGTATGGCTTGCTGAACGCGCACACAGTTAAGTCGCCGTTCATGCATATTCTTAACCGCTTGTTTGTGGTTCAGTATCGGGTAGGCAAGTCACTTAAAACCTTGTTATTTTCGCCGTCTGATATTAAGGCAAATATTGAAACGCCGTTTTTTAAGCGTCTTACCCAAAAGGCAGGCGTGTTTTCGCCCTTGGTGAACTCGTTTCTGGCACCGATCGAAAATACCGTAGAAGAAGGGTTGGCGAATTGCGGCATTACTCCAGATCAGGTCGATTATATTTCCTATGACCATCTGCACACACAAGATATTCGTAAATGGCTTGGTGACAATCGCTCATCGGGCTATTTTCCTAACGCGAAGTTGCTGATAATGAAACAGGAATGGGATTCAACAAGTGCTTTGTTGCCCCAACAAAGCGAGTGGTATTGCCCTCATGGCATTGATGGTGTGCCAAACGATCGCATTATTCTGCTTGAACACAGCGTTCGTTTGGGGGACAGCTTGGCCTTAGTGCGTACCCCCGGACATACGGAGGGCAATCATTCTCTGGTGGTCAATACCGGAGATGAATTGCTGGTGTCGAGTGAAAACGGCGTATCTGCGGATAGCTATGCCCCGGAGCACTCGGAAATTCCCGGAGTACGGAACTACGCACGTACGACAGGTATGGAGGTGATTCTGAACGGCAATACGCTCGAGGGTTCCTTGGACCAGTATATTTCGATGGTCGTGGAAAAGACAATCGCGGGGCCGAATCGGGATGATCCTCGCTTTAGTAATTTTGTGCCTTCTTCAGAATTGACCGCCTATTGGGGGTTTCCGGGTTTGAAGCCGACATTTTCTTTCGGCGAACTCGAATACGGTTCAGTGTCGTGATATTTACCAAGCCCACCAACAAGAGATAAAGGTGAAGTATATGGATAAGGTCGTGTTTATCACCGGCAGTGCTAGCGGAGTCGGTTTGCATTTAACTGAACGTTTTTTGCGCGCTGGTTATCGTGTCCTCGCTACGGATATCAATATCAGCTCGTTAAAGCAAAAGGCCAATGAGGGTGCTTGGAATAGCGAAAAAGTCTGGGTGCGAAAACTGGATATTACACAAAAGGCGCAATGGAAAAAGCTTTGGGGCGAGCTAATGCAAAAGTGGGGTCGCGTCGATGTGATCTGCAATGTAGCGGGTTATCTGCAACCCGGGAATGTGCATCAGACGCCCTTGGAACAAGTTGACCGGCATATGGATATCAATGTTAAGGGTTTGATATACGGCAGTCAGCTAGCTGCCGAGACGATGGTGGCTCAGGGTAAAGGGCATATCATTAATATCGCTTCGCTAGCAGGTATCGCTCCTATCCCGGGAATTGCGCTTTACAGTGCCTCAAAGTTTGCCGTGCGTGGTTTTTCACTCGCCTTAGCTCAAGAAATGCAGGGTCGCGGTGTTAGCGTAACGGTTGTTTGTCCTGATGCGATCGAAACACCGATGCTCGATTTACAGGCAGACTACGAAGAGGCCGCACTGACTTTTTCCGGAGGTAAGACGCTTACGGTTAATGATATCGGTGATGCAATATTCGATAAAGTGCTGCCAAATAAAGTTGTTGAGCTTATGCTTCCGAGTCACCGTGGCTGGCTGGCAAAATTGAGTAATGCAACGCCTTCTATTTCGACTGTGTTTGCGGGGCATCTTGGAAAGGTCGGGCGCGCGAAGCAAGCGCTGCGTAGAAAAAAACGGCAATGATTTAGTCCAGACATGGCGGCGAGGTAAAAAGATGGTGCAGCGAATGCAAAAGTTGCCGGGGCCAGTGCTGGTTACCGGCGCAGGTGGTTTTATCGGGCGAAGGTTGTTGAACAGACTGTTGGCTGAGGGCAGTGAGGTGGTGGCGCTGGATGTGATTTCCTGCCCTGAATCGCTTGCCGAGGTCAAAAATCTGAACTGGGTAGTAGGGGATATTTGCGATGCCGGTTTGTTGGATAAGACAGTCTCAAGCTGTGCCATGGTGTTTCATTTAGCAGCCATGGTTGGTGACTGGGGTGAGCGCGAGCTTCATCAGCGCGTTACTGTTGAGGGAACGCGGTTTCTGTTTGACGCAGCCATGAAGCATGGCGCGAGGGTGCTCCTTGCTTCGAGTATAGTGGTATATGGTGAAAAACTCGGTCAGGGTGTTTGCCACGAAGGTCTGGCTCATGGCCAGCCTTTCGGCCCTTATAGCGAGGCGAAGCAGGCTCAGGAGCGTTTGGCGCATGCCTATCTTCAGCGTGGTGTTGATGTGCGCACTGTTCGGCCGGCTAATGTCTATGGGGCGGGCTCTAAACCTTGGGTTGAGGAGTTATGTGCTGAGCTGAAAAAGGGGATACCTGCGCTTATTGGTGGTGGAAACTTCAATGCGGGCCTGGTTCATGTCGATAACCTGGTTGATATCATGATGCGTGCAGCACGCGTGACTCAGGGGCGAGGTCAGATATATAACGCAGCGGATGAAGAGTATATTACCTGGAAAAAGTACATGACGGATCTGGCAAAGATCTGTGGTGCGCCTAGCCCTCGCTCAATTCCCAGAGTGCTTGCAGAGTCATTGGCAGGGGTGAGCGAGCCTGTCTACCGCTTGCTAAAAATAACACAGCGTCCCCCATTGACACGCGAGGCGCTGAATCTGGTGGGTTCCGATCACCGAGTGAGTGTGGATAAAGCGCATCGGGAATTGAGCTATAAGCAGCTCACCGATTACCAACAAGGTATTGCAGAAGTACGAGATTATTTGGCCTGAAAAGAGCTTGGGATCTAGTGCTTAAGTAGTGAGCTTAATTGACTTGGCTAAAGCTTGCAGTGTATTAAAATGGTTTAGCGCTGCCAAAAGCCATAATTTTCTTGCTGTCTTTTCCTAACATCAATAGTATGTTGCCCTTGTAAAGTGAGACTTAGTCCCAACTTATGTAGAGCGTTCTTAAATGACTGAATAGGTCATGGGCGCAATTACGGGTTTAGTGCTTTGGACCCAACAAGCGATTATGTTTGTTGGTGAGGCGTGTGCTGTCCTTATGCGGCGTAATTGCATAGTATTTGGGGCTGACTAGGGGTGCTGTATCAGTAAGCTTGTGCACCTAAATCACTTCGTCAACGATAACTTCTTAAAAGAATCCATTCTAAATAAACGGGGTAGTCTATGGCCTGGAATGAGCCGGGTGGTAACCGAAACGATAAAGATCCGTGGGGCAATAATGGTAAAAATCAGGGCCCTCCTGATCTGGACGAAGCCATCAAACAAATGATGAACAAAATTAATGGCCTGTTTGGCTCTGGTTCTGGCGGCGGCAACGGCGGTTCAGGAAATAATGCACAAGGTGCTGGCGGAGTCATCACTATTTTGCTGGTCTTGTTTTTGGTATTTCTCGCTTGGAAATCGGTTTATACCATCGATGAGCAGCAGCGCGGAGTTGTGCTGCAGCTAGGTAAGTACAATCGTACCTTAGACCCCGGTTTGCGCTTTGTGATCCCGCTTGTTGAAAAGGTCATACCGGTAAACGTGACTAACGTGCGGAACGCAGAGTTAAAGCAGGAGATGCTCACTCAGGATGAAAACGTAGTTGAGGTCGAGTTGAACGTGCAGTTTACGGTTTCTGACCCGGTTTCGTTTGCGCTCAGGGTGGAAGACCCAGAGCGAAGTCTGCGCCATGCAGCTGAGTCAGCTTTGCGTCACGAGGTAGGAAGCACCAATCTCAACCCGATTATGACCGATGGCCGGGCACTGTTAGCCCAAGATGTGCGGACGCGCCTGCAAGCCTATATGGATAGATATAAAACAGGCATTAACGTCAGCATTGTAAACGTCAAAGAAGCGCGTGCACCCTCTGCGGTTCAGGCTGCATTTGATGATGTGCAAAAGGCGAATCTTGATAAAGAGCGCTTTGTTAACGAAGCTGAAGCCTATGCAAACACCGTTGTACCAGAAGCTCGCGGTAAGGCTCAGCGTATGACCGAAGAGGCCAACGCGTATCGAGAGCAGGTGATTGCGCAGGCTCAAGGTGAAGCGAATCGATTCAAAAAGTTACTTGTTGAGTATAAGAAAGCGCCAGAGGTGACGCGTGAGCGTTTGTATCTGGATGCTATTTCATCGGTTTATACTAACAGCAGCAAGGTCTTGGTTGATGTTGAAGGTGGCAATAATATGATGTACCTGCCACTTGATAAACTGATGTCGAGCCCAACGGTAACGGGGCGGCGCGATACACCGGACGCGAACGTATCCGATATCGCTGATCAGGTAATAGAAGAGTTGCGGTCTCGCAATAATCGAAGCGTGCGGGAGGGTCGATAAATGTCCAGAACATCAATGATCTCATTAATTCTGGTGTTGCTTGTTGTGGCACTGGTTTCTTCTTCGATTTATGTCGTCGATGAGCGGGAAGTCGCTATCAAGCTGCAATTTGGTGAAATTGTCGAAACCGACATTATGCCTGGTGTGCACTTTAAAATGCCTCTGGTTCAGAACATTAAAAAGTTTGACGCACGCATATTGACTCTGGATTCACGTCCTGAGCGTTTCCTAACCGTGGGTAAAAAGTTTGTCATTGTCGATTCATTTATTAAATGGAAGATTGAAGACGTACGTGCCTATTACAAGGCAACTGCGGGTAATCGTTGGCAGGCAACCACCTTGCTATCCAACTCGACCAACAAGGGTTTGCGTGATGAATTCGCTGCACGTAGCTTGACTGAGGTGGTTTCTGGTGAGCGTGACCAGCTGATGGCTGATATTACCGCCACCTTGAATAAGCAAACTATCAACGAGTTTGGTATCAGGGTGCTCGATGTGCGAGTGAAAGGGATTGACCTGCCGGAAGACTTGAGTAAAAACGTGTATCGCAGAATGTCCACAGAGCGGGAGCGTGAAGCGCGCGAGACGCGGTCACAGGGTATGGAGCTGGCTGAAGGTATTCGAGCTGATGCCGACAGGCAGAAAACCATTATTGTGGCAGAAGCCTACCGGGATGCAGAGCAAGTGCGCGGTGAAGGTGATGCAATGGCAGCGAATATCTACGCCGAAGCATTCACGCAAGATGCCGAGTTTTACTCGTTTACGCGAAGCTTAAAGGCTTATGCCGATACCTTTTCGGGTAAGGATGATGTTTTATTGTTGAAGCCCGACAGCGACTTCTTCCGTTATATGAAGTCCAGCAATCCTAAATAAAATACAGGCCACGCTGTGAAACCTTGCGGTGTGGCCTGCTTTATTCCTCTGTTTTCTCTTTTAAAACCGGTTTTCGGCACTTGCTTCGAAAATAGCGGTTTTTTTGTTCCTCATAAAACGGTAAAATCGCGAACCTTTGGCTAGGGTACGGTATGGTCTCGTGCTTCAAGTCGTTCGGTGATGTTGGTTTCAGGGTGAAATTATCATGTGGCAAGAGCTTCTGAGTGCTTTTTGCTTGATGTTGATTCTCGAAGGCATGATGCCATTTTTATACCCACAACGCTGGAAGCAAGTGGTCAGTAAATTGGCCAGTATGGATAATTCAAGTATGAGATTAGCAGGCTTTCTGAGCATGCTTGTTGGTCTTACTGTCTTGTATCTGGTTCGCCAGAGCTGAGCTGAATCGAATGTTGCCTGATTTTTCAACTTGAGAACAGAGAGCGGTATATGAGTGTTTCCAATCGGTGGTTATTGCCCGATGGTGTGGATGAGTTATTGCCACCTGAGGCTGGGTCTGTTGAGGTCATGCGTCGTGCCATGCTTGACGTGTATGACCGCTATGGTTACGAGCTTGTTAGTCCTCCCTTAATTGAATT
>JBFJVR010000098.1:0-8146 GCA_041624095.1 Oleiphilaceae bacterium | reverse complement strand
TATTCGTCCCGGCGCCTGCTCTGGCAATAGCCTGCAAACACTCGGGCAAAGTTTCGTTAAGCAACTTATGACTGCGCAATAATATTGCGTCTGGGTGGGAAATTTCGCTGGCAACCTCATAGGCCTCACGCGGGAAGCGTTCAAGCCCCTTGGTTGCGATACTGTTGTAGGTTTTTATTTTTTTCATATGCACCTCGGTTAGTGACCAGGTGACGACCGCCGAGGCAGATCCGCTTTAACGCTGTCTGCCTCGGTGCACACTGAGTATTGTTTAATCTCGTGTTACTACTTCCTTCATTTTTATGTCTTGTAAAGCCAGGCGTGTTCTACACCATTGCTCCAAAGTACTTTATTGCACTTGCTCATAGGCCCAATCTAGCCACGGCAGAAGCGCTTCTATGTCTCCGGATTCTACCGTACCGCCGCACCAGATGCGTAAACCTGCAGGTGCATCACGATAGGCGCCAATATCAAACGCCACCGCTTCTTGCTCAAGTAGCTGAATAAACTGTTTCAACTGCGCTTCGTCGAGATCCAGAGTCAGGCAAACACTCGTGTTTGAACGCTGTTCAACATCCTCTGCCAGAAAACGAATCCAGCTTCTGTCTGCGACAAAACCCTCCAGCATCGACAGATTACGTTTCGAACGCTCAATTAAAGCCGACACACCACCCAGCGATTCGACCCAGGCAAGCGCATCGAGATAGTCCGCCACACACAGCATCGACGGCGTATTGATCGTCGCACCTTTAAATATACCGTCTATCAGCTTGCCGCCTTTAGTCATGCGGAACAACTTCGGCATTGGCCAAGGGGGCGTATACGACTCCAGGCGAGCAACGGCTCTGGGGCTAAGAATCAACATACCATGGGCACCTTCACCCCCCAGCACTTTCTGCCAGCTAAAGGTAATAACATCAAGCTTTTCCCAAGGCATTTCCATCGCGAATACAGCCGAGGTCGCGTCACATATCGTTAACCCGCTGCGCTGGTCCGAAATCCAATCTGCATTCGGTACTTTCACACCTGATGTGGTGCCGTTCCAGGTAAATACGATATCGTGTTCGGAGTTCGCCTGATTCATATCAGGCAGCTTGCCATAATCGGCTTCGTAGGTATGTACATTCTCCAGCTTTAGCTGCTTGACGATATCGGTCACCCAGCCCTTACCAAAGGATTCCCAGGCAAACACGTCGACAGGCCGCTCACCCAGCATCGACCACATCGCCATTTCCATCGCACCGGTGTCGGAGCCGGCCACAACTCCAACCCGGTAACCTGCAGGCAAACCTAACAGCGCTGCGGTATCGGCACATACTTTTTCAAGCGCCTGCTTACCAATTTTGGCCCTATGTGAACGACCCAGTGTAGAGAGATCAAGCTTCGAAACGTCATAGCCCGGGCGCTTACTACAGGGCCCAGATGAAAAATTAGGGTTATTGGGTTTTAAACTGGGCGCCATACCGGATCCTCACAAGTTAGCCACAAATGTTCAGGCACAAGCCTTTAGACCCCGCTAAATCTAATAGTACGCTCAAAAAAGTGCGCTACGGAGTCGTCATGAAAAGCCGACATCGTATCACTGCTACCCCGCTTCATACCATCTCTGACTTAGCTTGGGACAAAAAGAACTCAAACCGGCTACGCAAAGTCAGTAAAATTTAGGCTCCGCATCCTAATTCTCCGCTTTAATGAGCGCGTTCAACTCTATAGAAAATATACTTTTTTTGCTTAATAGAGACCTTGGCATCTAGGTATTTCGCGCTATAGTCAAAAGTAGCGGAGACCCTTTTGTTAAGGTAGTTACCTAATCGATAACAGTACTAAAAACAAAAAAACTGTGAATTTCTCCCGTTAATCATTATCACCAGCCACCACCTTTGGAGCGATTGGTTGAAGCTGAAACGAGGCAACAAGTGCTCAAGAAAATAGCGATAAGTGACCTCACGGTCGACATGTACATTGCGGAGTTGATCTCTAAACCTGACGGCCCCATGCCGAAGAAAAAGAAAGGCATGGTACGCGATGCCCGTATCATCGATAAATTTGTCGAAATAGGTATCGAGCAAGTCGTTATTGATGTATCCAAAGGGCTGGACGTCATCGACATGCCTTCAGCAAACGAAACTATAGAGCATAACGCCACGCGATTAGTCGATGTTGCTGTACAAAAAGACCTCGCGAAATTGATGCGCGAAACCTCAGTACAATACCGTGAATTACAACTCGAATGGGGAACCGCAAAAGAAGTCTTCGACACCTCAGTCGCCATCGTCAGCAACACAATTGAGTCCGTAAAGAGCGGCAAAGAGATCAACCCGGAGTACTTCCAACAGGCTGCCTCGGCCATTTCTCGCTCAGTCTTGCGTAACAAAGATGCCCTGACCTGGCTCGGAAAATTCCGCGATGTAAACAGCTACCTATATGAACACTCGGTTAACTCTGCCATTCTGATGGGAATATTTGCCCATGCTGCCGGCTTGAACCAGCTTCAGGTTGAACAATGCATCACCGGAGCTCTGCTGCACGACTTAGGTGAAGCCAAGGTTGAAAAGTCCTTAATGGAAAGCCCTAGGCCCCTCACACCCGACGAGTTTAATGAAATCAAGCGTCATGTGGAGTTTGGTGAAGAGCTGGTAAAAGAAGTCGATATGGTTGACGACATCGCCATCAGCATTATTCGCGAACACCACGAGCGCTTTGACGGTTCGGGTTACCCTAACGGCACTGCGGGCAAAGACATCTCACTGTTTGGCCGCATGTTCGCCATTGTCGACACCTTCGACGCGGTAACTAACAATCGCGCATATAAAGATGCAGTACCTTCGTCTGTAGGAATGAAAACCCTGCTCGAGTGTTGTAATTCGCACTTCGACGAAGCCCTCGTTCACCAATTCATTAAGTGCATGGGAATCTACCCTACTGGCAGTCTGATCAAGCTAAGCAATGGGCTGCTCGCTGTAGTGATTGCGCAGGTTCCGGGAGCACCGCTTAAACCACTGGTAAAAACAGTTTATAACCCGAAAATGTTTGCCTATGTTGACCCTAAACTCATCGACCTCTCAAAACCTGCTTGCGAGCTTAAAGTCACTAAGTATGAAGACCCAAGGCAATACCGCATTAATATCCAAGAATTTATGCCGACTGAGCTCGACTTCTAACTGGCTATCCAATCGTCACACGCCCTCTGAGAATCGCTAGCTTCCATTGGGCGTCTCCACTATCGCAACACGCCTAGCTTTGAATTCCGGCACTTCGCCACCCACTTTATGCCCACACCAGCCGCTTTACTCAAAGCAACTTTTATCGGACTATAAGCCCCCCGCGCTTGAAGCAAGTGCTTTACACCCCGAACTACTCCCGGTAATGAGAGCGATAAAATGAGCAAGGAAAACCCGACAGATGTCGTCATTGTTGGCGCAAAACGAACCGCCATAGGCAGTTTTGGAGGACAATTCAGCACGCTATCTGCGCCCGAACTCGGTGCCTGTGCGATTAGCGCCGCGCTAACGCACGCAGGTATGCAGCCAGAGCAAATTGACGAAGTGTTAATGGGTCAGGTGCTCTCAGCCGGAGTGGGCCAAGCTCCTGCACGACAAGCCGCACTTAAGGCAGGCTTACCTGAAAGCACGCCATGTACAACGATTAGTAAAGTCTGCGGCTCGGGTATGAAGAGCCTGATGCTGGCCTACGATCAGATTAAAGCCGGTTCAATCTGCAGTGCAGTGGCCGGGGGAATGGAAAACATGACGCTCGCCCCTTATTTGCTCCCAAAGGCACGGCAAGGTTATCGCCTAGGGCACGGTCAAACGCTCGACCATATGTTTTTTGACGGACTTCAAGACGCATATTGTGGTGATCTGATGGGCCACTTTGCAGACGCAAACTCAGCCGAAGACGGCATCTCTCGCGAACAAATGGATGACTACACTCTGACATCCTTAAAGCGCGCACAACGGGCAACCGAGCAGGGTTTGTTTAAAACCGAAATCGCCCCGGTTCAGGTGCCAACAAAATCGGGCAACATGCTCGTCGACATCGACGAGCTACCTAGTCAGGCCCGCCCTGAAAAAATCCCTAAGCTAAAACCCGCATTCGGCCCTGAAGGCAGGGTCACCGCCGCAAATGCCAGCTCCATCTCTGATGGAGCCGCCGCCTTGGCGGTATGCTCCGCCGATTTTGCGAAGCAGCATGGTTTATCGCCTCTCGCAGTGATAAAAGCACATGCAAGCCATGCCGAAGCCCCAAACCGTTTTACGCATGCGCCGATTGGCAGCATACACAAGGTGATGGACAAAACCGGGTGGGCTTTAAGTGATGTCGACCTGTTCGAGATTAATGAGGCGTTTGCGATGGTCGCGCTGTGTTGCGCGAATGCATTGCAGCTCGATAGGAACAAAGTGAATATTCATGGCGGGGCTTGTGCCCTTGGGCACCCTATTGGCGCATCGGGCGCGCGGATAATTGTCACCTTACTGCATGCCTTAAAAAACACTGGTAAGCAGAAAGGCATCGCTAGTCTTTGTATCGGCGGCGGCGAAGCAACCGCTATCGCGCTGGAACTGCTTTAAGCTTCGAGCATCCTTATGGGGACGGAGGCGTCGCTATTTGGGGACGGAGGCATCGCTTTGGCCAGATATACCGGGGTCCTTAGTCTTTTTTATGGGGACGGAGGCGTGAGTTTATGGGGACGGAGGCGTGAGTTCACTTCAAACATCCAGTTTATTCCCGCCCGCAAGCCCACTCCACAGCCGCTTGCGCATGCTCATACGTGGTGTCGATCAGCGGTACAGCAGTATCCGCTTGATTGACCAGCATGCCAATTTCTGTGCACCCCAAAATAACGGCCTCTGCTCCACGCGCTGCCAAGTCACTTATAATATGCAGATAAGCCTGCTTGGATGCGGCTTCAATACGACCTAAACAGAGCTCTTGGTAAATTACCTGATGAACCAGCTCCCGATCTTCTGCAGCGGGTACCAAGACCTCTAGACCGTATTTCTCTGCCAACCTTCCTTTGTAAAAGTCCTGAGCCATAGTAAACGCAGTGCCCAGCAGGCCAACCGTCTTTATTCCTTGTCTTACCAGTCGCTCTGCTGTTGCATCGGCAATATGCAACAAGGGGATGTCCAGCCCTGCTTCGATTTCGGGAGCAACCTTATGCATTGTATTTGTGCAGATCAGCAAACAGTCCGCGCCGGCTGCCTGAACACGTTTCGCTGCCTCAGTTAATATTTTTGCCGTCTCATCCCAATCACCAGCATGCTGCAAGTGTTCGATGGGTCCAAAATCCACACTGAACAGGGCAATTTTTGCTGAATGCAAACCACCGCGCTTTTGTTTAACGCCTTCGTTTATCGCACGGTAGTAAGCGGCTGTACTTTCCCAACTCATACCGCCCAGCAAGCCGATTATTTTCATAAGTTACCCCTGCATGATCGCAAACCCAAACCATTAATGCCGTGGTATCCTATATACAATAACCTAACTTGAAAAGCGCTTCGCGGTTGCTCTCTTTAGCACGAAACAGTTCTGATTAAACCCTAAGGCGGACAGACTGCCTTTTGTTAGCTATAAGCACTACATATCTGGAACGCTTTCTTTTTAAGCAAAAAAAACGCTGCCTAAATGCGACAGCGTTTTTTCAGACTAAGCCATTGGTTTATAGCAATGGTTGCAGCTCAGGCCATATCAAGTCTGCCATTAAGGTCGAGCCTTCTTGGTTAGGATGCACTCCGTCATTCTTGATCAAGTAACCTTTCATGTGGGCTCTAGTATCTACAAACGCACAACTTACTGCACTGTTTGCGCAAGCATCTTCCATCAGCGGGGTCGCATAGTCGATAGCCGCTTTGAGGTGACCCGCTCGCAACCAGCCGCGTGTTGTGTAGTAGTAACCTAGATAAATAACATTATTGACATTATCTGGCGCCATGCTATTCAACAGATTAACAGCCTCAATATACACTTCGTCTATCAGGTCGCGACAAGCTTGCTCAATGAATGTACGGTCGCTACGTGGACTCTTACAACCATAGACATCGCCATCAAGTATTACAGGAAGCAGGATATCGTTACCACCGCCATTCATGACAATTGTATCAATATTTGCATCATCAATTTTTGCCTGTTCGTACTGGTCGTATACCGACATTGCCAATCTGTTACCCGTTAGCTCACCGCCGGTCTGGGTATATTTTCGGAAGGTTTGCCCTGCATACTCTTCAAGCTTCGTTTGAATTACGTTGTTATCATCGAATATCGAGTCACCAAGTGTGATGACTGCATTATTACTTGCGGAACTAACGATTTTACCACCCGGCGTACACGCCACAACAGTAGGCAGTGCGATTGCCATTACCGCAACACGGACGATACTTTTAAGGTTTTCTATTTTCTCAAACATGTAACTACTCCAGTTAATTTCAAAAAACTTCTAATATTTATTTTTGCCTTTTTACCTAACACCAAGTAATTTTGCCATCGCCGCTAAGGGCGGAATTTCTAACAAAACAGAAGGCGAATTTCGCAGCGTCCGATCTGCTACCGTTAACGATTAACCAACGGTAGCACTGCATCAATTTGGTTACCATATAGTAATTACCATGCATTGCTAATTGCGCATCCTGTAGATATATTTGGGCGCATTACGCGAGAAATAAAGCGAGACTTTGTGCGGATAATGAGGAAAAACGCAGGACAACAATAACAAAAGTAACAATTATTTAATTTTTACTTGTATGAGAAGGGCTAACTAAAAAAGCACTCAAAGGGAAGTCACCAACTCTAAGTGCTTGTGCAATGACTGGCAAATCGCCAGGGGTCTTCACTAAAGACGCCTACTTAATAGACGAAAGACTTAAGTGGCTGAGAACAGACGTCTCAACGACTTTAATTCAATCCGAACAACCTAGTTCTACGATAACGATAAAACCCACGGGCCTCTTCGCTGGTTATCGTTTTTGCCTCATGTTTGAAATAACTTTCACGCAAATCCTGTAACGCCTGGTCAAGCTCTGGCCCATCCATTTGACCTTCGAGCTCCTCACGGTGTGCCATATACCTTAGCCCATTTTCCCAGCGCTTATGCTTTACTTGGTCGCGATCTCGGCGTTTGATGATATCTGCTTCGCTATAGCCCACTTGCCGCCTAATATCATCAATACGAAGCTGTCTATTTTCGTCGTCTAAGGATTTTAGTTCTTGCTGCACCGAGTCAAATTTGAAAAAAAGACGCGAAACCAAATCATGATTCACCCCTATGCTTTCTATAGGCAAGGAGTAAACATTACTTAACGATTCCTTTAACTGATAGAGTTTTTCATCGTTACCTATAATGGTGGACTTTCCAATTTCGCTTATTTGTGCACGTAATTTTTGTTTTCGCGCCTCATAAGGGGTCATCTTTCCAGACCAGATTTTATGCGCATCCTTACCGAATAAGTCTTCACGCTTATCCCACACGGTATCGTGACTGGCTTGAATGTCTAACTCATCCAACCATGCGCGATTAAAATGGTACCACTGATTGTACTGATCCATTTTAACCACCGACTTCAGTATATTTTCTGACTCTTCGGGATAAATTATATTTATTGCATCACTAAACAACTCACCTGCGCTTAAGCCATAAACACTCAACACAAAATCCCGCACCTCAATGAGCTCAACCTGCTTCCAGACCTGATCGATATCAGGACGGTATAGCTCTAACAAAGCCCAAAGATCACGAACAAAGTCTTCATATTGGCGCTCTTCTTGAGTGTACTCCTGATCGGCGGGACGATTACTTTCCAGCTGCGGGTCCAACTGCTCATCCATCTGGCTGGCCGTGACGACCGGTGTAAGCGCTTTATCTTGCAAGCTAGATTCGTGATTCACTAAAAAATAAACAGCAACAGCGCCAAGCGTGAGAGCAAAGATTTGGACTGAACGTATATGCTTCTTCATATTGAAAACTACTACAACGATGGACAAAATGACGCTGCCTAAGAGCTGCAGCGTCAATACTAATATTGCAAACTAAGCCATTGGTTTATAGCAATGGTTGCAACTCAGGCCATATCAAGTCTGCCATTAAGGTCGAGCCTTCTTGGTTAGGATGCACTCCGTCATTCTTGATCAAGTAACCTTTCATGTGGGCTCT
>JBFJVR010000097.1:0-8147 GCA_041624095.1 Oleiphilaceae bacterium | reverse complement strand
TAAAGTTAGTTTCGGCAATCGACAAGCGACTTCTCAGTTCCTGATACAAAGGATTAGTAATCGCATCGTCAGAGTGATCCGCCTCAGTTGATTCTTCTGCCTCTTTAATCGCCCGTTTGATATCTTCAATTTGATATTTCAGGCTGACAACATCGGGGTAATCTTCAGTATAGGTGAGTAGCAAGGTACTGAGACGAGTTTCAAGCTCTGCCAAGCGATCACTATACACATCGGCCTTAAACTTCTTCGCCGAATACTGTGACTCGTTTGCTAGCTGTTTTTTGATAGATGAAATGGTCGTTTCATCTTCATCCAAACCAATCTTTAGCTCTTCTATCTGGTCTCTCAGGCGACTAATACTGGCATCAACGTCTCCGTCCCGGCCGTCAAAGTTGAACGAACGGAACTGTTTCAGTCTTTCTTCAGCAAGTAATAGCTGGTCTTTGTATTGCTTAACCTGATTGTCGATAAACAGAAATGCCTCGCGACTTTCGGACTTTTGCTCATCAGAACTGGAACGAATAAAAATATCGATCAATTCGTTGATCACGCGATAGGCGTCAATTGCAGTTTTATCAGAGTAACTTATTTTAATGTACGAGGAGCCCAAACCCTGAATCTGGATCTTGCTTCGTAAGGTATTAATGTACGCCCCTCGCTCTTCTGCCGATTCGAACTTGCCGGGGTCAAAGACCTTATCGATGACCTTATCAAGGATGCGCGGGGAGTGCATCATATCGCGAACGACCTTAGTCTGGTTTTGCACATCGGACTGAGCAGCCTGGTCCTGTAATAGAGGCCGCAGAATATTCTGGTTGTCAGCAAAAATCGTCGCTGATGCTTCGAACTTAGAAGGCCAGAACATACCCACAACCAACACCAGAAAGCTCATGATGGCAAAGAGAAACAGGCTTAGAAATTTTCGCTGCCAGATTTCTCTGAAAACAATCTCGCAATATCGAAAGATCAGGGATAAATCCATGAGTACTTAAAATCCTCGTTCGGGAACAGTAATGATATCCTGTGGAAAGAGCACATAGTTCGAGTCCAACACGCCCTTCTCTAGGATGTCATTCACGTAAATCGGGTAAACCTTGGCGCCGTCCTCGGTCTGACGATACAGCTTGGCCTCATTGCCGTTAGCGAACGGCGTAATTCCGCCCGCTTCGAGAATAACGTCGAGCACAGTAATGCCTTTACGGTAAGGAATTGACCTTTGCGCGGCTACGGCGCCCGTCACACGTATTCTGTGAATAAACTCCGCACTGGTCGGGTTGGAAACAATCACCGTCACTTTCGGGTTGCGAATAAAGTCACTCAAGCTTGTTTCGATTTCTGTAGAAAGCGTGCTCGTCGACTTGCCATCAACTTTTACGTCACCCACCAATGGCACAGAAATCTTGCCATCTGGCCGCACTGTTACAGCAACAGACAGATCCGGGTTTCTCCATACGCTAACCTGAACAGCATCACCGATACCCAAAAGGTACTCATCAACCACACCAATACTCGACTCAACGGGCTGAACCTCAACCTTATTCACCGTGCTGCATCCCGCCAAGCCCAAAGCCACCAGACTCGCCATTGCCAATTTTCTGATTCTCATCTTCCTTCCCTTTCGGTTTGACTCGTTTAATGTACGCCTTTACCCAACAAGACGACCTCAACTGTTTGTATCACAATAAGTATATCTATGAAGAAGCTATGGTTCTTTACATAGTAAAGATCATATTTGAGTTTGTTTCGAGCATCCAGAACCGATGCGCCATAGGGATATTTCAATTGCGCCCACCCCATAAGGCCGGGTTTCACCCGATGCCGCGTATCGTAAAAAGGGATTTTCTCTTTCAATTCTTCAACAAACTGAGGCCGCTCAGGACGAGGCCCGACAAAACTCATATCACCCTTAAATACGTTGTACAACTGCGGCAGCTCATCAAGACGTGTATTGCGTATAAAGGCACCAACTTTAGTAACGCGCGCATCGTTCTTTTGCGCCCATACCGCTTTGCCATCTTTCTCGGCATCGGTAGACATACTTCGAAACTTGTAAATCGGGAATTCCTTGCCATTCAAGCCTACGCGTACTTGCTTGTACAACACCGGTCTACCACCTTCAATAAAGATCGCAAGCGCAGTTAATATCATCAAGGGCCAAACCAGTATCAATATAAAGGTAGCAACACTTAGGTCGAAAATACGTTTTATAACATCCCGCGACTGCGAATAAACAAAACCGTCCGAAAATAATGCCCAGGCAGGCCTTAACAGTGATACTTCTACTCGCAACAGTTCTCGTTCGATAAAAGCCAGCGGTTCGGTGACGCGCACGCCTTTGAGCTTACAGTCCAACAAGTCATTGACCGGCAGCTCTCCTCCCTCGCTACGACGCCTTTCGTCGGGCGCCACTACTATTTCACTAATATTATTGTCTTTAACAAACTGAACCCAGTCTGCAGGGGCAGCAATCAAATCCGTAGAGTCGACGCAAACCTCACCTTGCCCACAAGGAACACAACCCACAATATCGAAACCCATTTCAGCGTCATACGCATCGAGTCGCCCGATAATGCTTTTGGCTGTTTCACCGGCCCCTAAAAACAACACTTTTCGTGTGAGCTGGGCCAAATCGACCAGCTTGAAAAACACGTAGCGCGCGCACAATGCAAATAGCAGAGCAAAAGCAATCGCCATAGCCAGCACGCCGCGGCCCAAATAAAGCGACGGAAAAATATAATAAATAATGGTTAAGCTGGCGGTACCTAAAAAGAAATAGCTTACCAGCGTCCGCAGTATCATTCCGGCAAAGCCTTCGCGAAATATACTGGCGTAGACACCCATCGCAAGCGAGCAACAACTCAGCACCGAAGCAAATACGATTAATTGCAGCGTTTGCTGTTCTAATACGATGGCATAACCGCTCCATAGTTCCCTCGCAGCTACGCCAGCTAAAACGGCAAACATTAACAAAACAAACTCGATTGCTCCCAGCAACAAGAACTTGCTGTGCAGATAGTGATTTAGCACGCGTACATGAGCCACGAATTAACGCCTTACATTCCAAATTCAGTGATAGTTATCAGACAACTTGCCACTTTTCAGATTAGACCAAAGAGCGACATTTCCCTATTTAATTGATGTGTCATCGAGAGAATTAATCGCGTATTATGCTACATCTCTGCTTTATTGGTAAGGATTACTTCCTTTCACTTTGTTACCTTAAATCAAAATCGAGACGTTACACCCAAAATGGACAAACAAACCACAATTTGCGTTATTGGCCAAGGATACGTTGGTCTGCCTCTCGCCGTTGAATTCGGCAAAAAATACCCTACTTTCGGCTTCGATATCAAAGAAGACCGAATACAGGAACTGCAGAATGGTATCGACAGCACATTAGAGTGCAGCCCCGAAGAACTAAAAGAAGCTACCCTCCTGAGCTATACCACCAAATTGGAAGACATCGCGGCGGCGAATGTCTATATCGTGACCGTCCCGACTCCGATTGACGAATATAAGACCCCCAACCTGACACCTTTGATTAAGGCCAGCGAAATGCTCGGCAAAGTGGTTAAAAAGGGCGACTATGTAATATACGAGTCAACCGTTTACCCCGGCGCGACCGAAGATGACTGCATTCCTCTTATCGAAAAGCACTCAGGGCTAAAGCTTAATCAGGATTTCTACGCGGGTTACAGCCCGGAGCGGATCAATCCGGGCGACAAGGAACACCGTGTCACCAATATTCTTAAGGTCACGTCCGGCTCTACCCCTGAAGCGGCTGAGTTTATCGACCGGTTATACCAAAGCATTATCACCGCAGGCACCCACAAAGCCAGCTCCATTAAAGTGGCCGAAGCCGCCAAGGTGATTGAAAACACCCAGCGCGATGTCAACATTGCCTTGGTGAACGAACTTTCTCTCATCTTTGACAAAATGGGCATCGATACCCTTGAGGTATTAGAAGCGGCCGGCACCAAGTGGAACTTCTTGCCCTTTCGCCCAGGCCTGGTTGGCGGCCACTGTATCGGTGTCGACCCCTACTACCTGACATATAAAGCCCAATCGATAGGCTATCACCCCGAAATGATCTTGTCGGGCCGTCGCATTAACGATGGCATGTCACAACACATCGCCGAGAAAGTACTGCGCCTGATGACGCGCAACAAAATTCAGGTGGTTGACTCAAACATTCTGGTAATGGGCCTGACCTTTAAGGAAAACTGCCCCGACATTCGCAACACAAAGGTGGTGGATGTAGTTCACGAGCTGCAAGGCTTCCACGCCAATATCGACATCTATGACCCATGGGCCAATGCCGAAGAGGTGCGCAAGGAGTACGACTTAAACCTTGTTGAAACACCTTCGAAAGGGCATTACGACGCGGTTGTCGTCTGTGTTGCTCACGATCAAATCAAGAAAATGAGCATCGCCGACATTAAAGCCCTATGCAAAGACAATCACATCATCTACGACGTGAAGCATGTACTGGACAAAAATGCCGTCGACGGGCGACTTTAAGCTCCGCGCAGGCAAACACCAAACAACAGTAACCGACATTGGCGAGGGGTCTCCTCCCCGCCAATGTAAGCCAACTTTTTGTAGGGCCTGAACCATGGCCACTATCGGCACGCACTACATACTAAGCGCACTAGGCGGCGCCAAGGCCCGCGGACTCGACACCAAAGCCTTACTGCGCCAAGCGCGCATACCCGAACACCACCTGCTAGATCCAAAAGCACGCTTTCATGTTGATCTGGTTGCACGCCTATACTCCGGCATTGCACAAGCCTTGAACGACGAATTCATGGGTTTTACCGCTCAAGCGATAAAAGTAGGTACATTTGCTCTGATGGCGGAGTGGGTCAGTCACAGTAGCACTTTGGAAGAACTGCTAAACAAAGGCATCCGCTTCTATAACCAGGTCACCGACGAAGTAAAAATGTCCTTGCAGATCGAGGGCGAACACGTTTACCTCACCTCAGAGTTCCGACAACCAGAACTCGATTTCGAACACTTCTACATTGAATACTGGCACGTAATCTGGCACCGTTTCGCCAGCTGGTACATCGGTAAACCGATAAAATTATTGGGTACTTACATCAACTACACGCCGATAGACAGCGACGAATTCAACCTGCTGTTTCGCTGCCCCACCCACCTAAAGAGCCGCTTTAACCGTCTGGTCTTCCACCGCAAGTACCTTAACGAAGCCTTGGTGAAAACACCTCGTGAACTGCAGACCTTTCTGCATCGGGCACCTATTGATCTGCTCACCATTCCCGGCGAGGACACCAGCCTCTCGGCTCAGATCAACCAGTTGATAGAACCCCGCCAACTCAGCGAAGCAAACCCACTGCAGCTACCATCGAGCCGAGATACGGCGCTGCGCCTAGGGATGAGCGAACAAACCTTGCGGCGCAAACTGAGCGCCGAAGGTACCAGTTACCAGCAACTGAAAGACAATCTCCGACAAGACCTCGCCAACAAACTGCTAATCAGCAGCCGGCATTCTATCTCAAGCATCTCGAAGCAACTCGGTTTCAGCGAACCCAGAGCGTTCACGCGAGCCTATAAACAATGGTCCGGCACGACGCCAAAAACCTACCGTCAACAGAAGCTATCCTTTAACTCAAACGCCTCTTGAGCGTTTTTGTCTACATACTGCCTGCGCTTACGCCACCCATCTGAGCGATAATGTCTATATTTAATTAATTAATTTGTGACCAAAACAAGCCACCAAAAACAAAATATTCATATTTTTCCTATGCTTAAGTGGCAGGCATATTAAATTGCATAGTTAACCCTGCTTTTTAAAACAGACATTAACTTATATTATGCAAGCCCATCACACACTGACCCAACATCAGATCAGGTGAGTTTTTGACTTTTTACTCGACAGCAGCAAGGCGATTTGATTAGCTTACGTCTAGCTGTTAACTCCGCCTTTTTGAGACGCGATTCATTATGACAAAAACATATCAGCAGGCCTCACTAGAAAACCCCTTCAATAAAGAGAAGGAGGTTGAATTCAGTATTCCCGGCCAAGCCTCTTACGAACCCGGTTTATACGAAGAAACTCTGAAGAAAGGTTATGACCTGATCAAGCGCCCCAGGCTGGCAGCCGGGGTCAATGCAATTACACGCCAACACAGCAAGAACCGCATGACCATCTGGGAGCGGATCGCTGTACTCACCGACGAAGAACCTACCGTACTGTTTCAAAACTGGGGCAAAAACCTGGACGGAGCTTCACTGGTAACGGCTATTGTCAAAATTAATGGGCGTGATGTAGCGCTTTATGGTCACGACTTTACCGTACGCGCAGGTTCGATGGATGCCACAAATGGCAAAAAGCTCGCGCGGCTTTTCGAATTGGCTGGCAAACGTCACATTCCCGTAGTGGGGCTGAATGATAGCGCGGGAGCTTACGTACCGGCGGGAGTAGGTGGTCTGGACGGCTACGCTGAAGCCTTCACTGCCCTGCGTAAAATCAGCGGCGTGGTACCCAGCATTATGTGTATGTTTGGCTTCAATGCTGGTGGTGGTTCATATCTGCCACGCCAAGGCAGTTTTTTGATTCAACCTAACGAGACCTTTTTCGGCCTGACTGGCCCGGGTGTAGTGAAAAGCGTACTCGGTGAAGATGTCACGCCGGACGAGCTCGGCGGCCCCGGCGTGCATAGCCAAAGCGGTGTTACTGACTTTGTAGTGAAAGATGAAATCAGCGCACTGAAAAAGGTCAAACAGCTGCTGAACTACCTGCCCAACAACAACCATGAACTTGCACCGTATCAACCAACCTCGGACCCTGTTGACCGCAAGACCTGGGATATAGATATTCTGCTCAAGAAGGCCTTCAACAGTCCCACAGGGTTCAACACCCCTATCGACGTCACCATTATGATTCAGCAATTGTGTGACCACGGCGACTTTATGGAGATCCAGCCCGACCGGGCACGCAACACCGTTACAGCGCTCGGCCGCATGGGCGGCAACGTGGTTGGCTTTATGGCCAATAACAGCGCCGTTGCTTCAGGTCAGGTGGACATTGCCGCCGCGTACAAAAACGCACGCTTTATCCGCTTCTGCAATCTCTACAACATCCCGATGATTTTCATGGAAGATACCACCGGCTTCTTGCCCGGCAAGGATCAGGAAAGCAACGGCATCGTGCAAGCCGGCCGCGCTATGCTCGACGCCATTATCGACCTGCGTACACCACGCTTTCTGGTGATTATTCGTAATGCCTTTGGTGGTGCCTACGCCTCCTACAACTGCTACAACACGGGCGCAGACTTTGTTTGCGCCTTGCCGACAACACGGGCGGCGGTGATGGGGCCAGCCGGTGTCGAGTTCGTCTATAAAGATGAGGTTCGCGCCATCCGGGCACAGGTTAAACAGGGCAAGCAAACAGCCGAATGGGCCAAAGAACAAGAAGCCTTGCTGGTTAAGCGTTACGAAGCGGAGCTGATGAATCCGAACGAGGCACTCAGCCTTGGCTCAATTTCTCAAGTGGTGATGCCCCGCGATTTACGCAAGGTGCTATGTGAAACCATGGCTTTTCACCTGCGACACTTCACGCCCGAACCTTTTAGCGGCGTACAGCGAGAATTCTATTAGTCTTTTGCGAACATCGCAGCAACAGACCTTAAAGAAACCAGATTGAGAACAATAAGATGAACAACGAACATTACTTGCATAACCCGCTCATTCATCGCGACCGGCAATTACATAAATCCCAGTCAGAGTGGGTTAGGAGCTTTGACTGCCGTGGTATCAAACCGCTTATTATTTGCCGTGGCCCTATTCGTAAAGAAGCGATGGATGTGTTCAATGAAATGGGCATCGCTCACTATGGGATATTACTCTCTGAGAAAGACAGCATCGTCTACCAGAACGCATTAGCACCCGAACTTCGTCAGCTTACCGACCCCAACCGTGTGCATCGCGTACCAGACTACTCGGGAGCCGACAAAGAAGAACGACAAGCACGTATTAAACAGATTATCCGTATTGCGAAAGACAACGACTACAACGCCATCTTTGCGGGTTATGGCTTTATGGCCGAAGACGAAAGCATGGTAAAAGCGATGGAAAATGCCGGGCTGAACTTCATCGGCCCCTGTTCCCGCACCGTGCACGAT
>JBFJVR010000096.1:0-8189 GCA_041624095.1 Oleiphilaceae bacterium | reverse complement strand
TCTGAAAACGGCTTGCTGATCACCCTCGACACCGATCAGTCTAAAAGCGCTAAGGATGAAAACGACAATAACTTTCTAGAGCACACGATACTCCCCGAACTTGCGGTTTATACCAAGGAAAAAGAAGTTTACGTCTATGAGTTGTTTACCAAAACTGCTCACGCTGTCCTTAAGACCGAGGACTCGGAGTACATCTGCGACTTGCAGCCCCTGACAAGCATAGACAAAGAGAACCTTGAACAAGGTCGTATCGTATTCAAGGAAGAAGAAGCATTTTTTATCAAGGTAAGTGAAAGCGCCGCTTGCGATGATGATACGTCTACACCAAGGTTTTATCAGGTAACAATACGTGCAAGTAAAGTCAAAACCTACTCCGTTCGCATGGAGAAAGAAGTGCGCAACGGCAATAACACCGAACTAAGAATTGTTACCGAGGTGTTCCCCATACTTCTGGCTTCAAAGAAAGCGGTCAGCGAAGCGCTAATGTATGCAGGAAAGCCACTGATCAAGCTACCTACCGAGCAATTCGGCTACCTGGGATACAACTCCTCGCTGTCCCGCCTGGAGTTTTTTCTCACCAATTTTGAAACTCTGGAAAAGCGACTTGCCTGGAGCCTGGACAGCAGCAAGTTTGCAAGCATCGCCTCAGACGGGACCAGTCTCGCAGAGGTCTTTACGCCACTAAGTCGCCGCCAGAACTATTTATTTAACAACGAAGAGATGATTGTCATGTCTCACGGCTGGGATATCGTTAGATTCAATATCGACGACATCTTTGAAGACGACAACACAGAGGAAAGGCTGGACAGCCTCAACGCCCCACTGTTCGAAAGAACCGAGCTTAGTGAGTATGAAGACCCTGAACTACGCTGGTTTGAGCAGTCCGGTACCTTTGCGATTAGAGATATGGGCATCATTTACACTTTCAGCGACAACGAAAGCGAGGAAGCCACTATTGTGAGAACCATGAACGATTCCGGACTTAGTAACTTTGAACTACCGCTGATAAACAACGACATCGTCTTCGCGCAAAAACACTATAGTAATAATCAAAGCGGCCTGACCGCAATTTCACAAACCTCCGGACTGGAAAGAACATTGCTCAGTCGCACCAGCAATGTATTGCAATCTTTACCCGTTGAAAATAAATACCTGCTGCTCAGCCAAGACTCGCTCTCGGTTGATACACAAAACAATATCACCCTATCAATTAATGGCATGCGATTTAACCCTGACATCACGCAAAGCTATCAACCGCCACTTGAAAACACGCTTTGGACCAAAATGTATGACGGCAGAGACAAGGTTAGCTTTGTCACGGTATCCGGCATGCTGAAAGCGGACAGATTGTCACTTTCGTCCGCCAATTCCAGGCCAACACTGCACGAACCAGGCTTGTATGTTTATGACGAAGACGCCGTCGACGGGCGAGGCGTATTCCTTGGGCAGATTCCTGCCAGTGTGGGATATGCGCGCCAGGTTCTGATCTTTAACGAAACCTTTGGCGTTATTGAGGCAGATGACTCCAGCAGCAACGCGTCTAAACGCCGGCTATTCTACTTTAACCCGAGCGAAGCAACCGAAAGCGCTGAACAGTTTCAAATGATACTAATGGCCGAATCCGACCTCTAGGTTTGACCAACGAAAGGTTTGACCAACGAAAGGTTTGACCAACGAACCCGATACTAAGTATCGGGTTCGAGTACGCGATTATATAAACCCTTCTACCTTCAACTGCACTTTCTTAGCGGTTTTCGCGACCTTCAATCAGGCTTTGAACCACCGAAGGGTCAGCCAAAGTAGAAATATCACCTAAACTCTCATACTCATTTGCTGCAATCTTACGCAGAATCCGCCGCATGATCTTCCCTGAACGCGTTTTAGGTAAGGCTGGGGCCCATTGAATTAGGTCAGGGCTCGCAATTGGGCCGATCTCTTTGCGGACCCAGTTTCTTAACTCTGTTTTCAGCTCGTCGCTTTGCTCGATATCATGGTCCTGCATCAAGCTCACATAAACATAAATACCCTGCCCTTTTATATCGTGCGGATAACCAACAACCGCAGCTTCCGCAACATCAGGGTGAGCTACAAGTGCACTTTCTACCTCTGCCGTCCCCATACGGTGACCAGACACGTTTAACACATCATCAACCCTACCGGTGATCCAGTAATAGCCGTCTTCGTCGCGGCGAGCACCGTCGCCACTAAAATACATGCCTTCGTAGGTACTAAAGTAAGTTTGGATAAAGCGCTCGTGATCGCCATAAACCGAGCGCATCTGCCCGGGCCAGCTATCGAGCATAACCAGATTACCTTCTGCTACACCTTCGAGAATATTGCCGTCGTTATCTACCAGTGCGGGTTGCACGCCAAAAAAAGGCAAGGTGGCCGAACCGGGTTTTAAGTCTGTCGCGCCCGGCAAGGGTGAAATCAAGATCCCACCTGTTTCAGTCTGCCACCAGGTATCCACGACGGGGCAACGTCCATCGCCAACAACCCGGTGATACCATTCCCACGCTTCCGGGTTGATTGGTTCACCGACAGAGCCAAGCAAACGCAGACTACTGCGATCGTGTTTGCGGACATGTTCTTCGCCCTCGGCCATTAAGGCCCGCAGCGCAGTCGGGGCGGTATAGAACACATTCACCTTGTGTTTTTCGATAACCTGCCAAAATCTAGAAACATCGGGGTAATTTGGCACACCTTCAAACAATAAACTGACCGCACCGTTGGCCAAAGGGCCATATAGAATATAACTATGACCCGTGATCCAACCGAAGTCTGCAGTGCACCAATATACGTCCTGATCCTGATAATCGAATACAAGCTCATGCGTCAACGAGGCATAGACAAGGTAACCCGCGGTAGTGTGCAACACCCCCTTGGGCTTTCCAGTTGAGCCTGAGGTATAAAGCATAAACAACGGATCCTCGGCCGACATGGGCTCAGGAGGACAATCCGGAAGCGCCGCCTCTACTACCTCGTGGTACCATAAGTCTCGCCCTTCTACCCAATCTATCGGCGCTCCGGTACGACGCAACACAAACACCTTACTAAGCGATTCAATCTCCGGGTTTTGAAGTGCTATATCTACATTGGCTTTCAGCGGGATGACTTTACCTCCGCGTACCCCCTGATCCGCCGTCACCACGAAGCGTGATTGCCCGTCTACAATTCGAGCAGCCAATGCTTCGGGCGAAAAGCCACCAAACACCACCGAATGAATCGCCCCGATTCTGGCACACGCCAGCATTGCGACAGCCGTCTCGGGCACCATCGGCATGTAGATCGTGACGACATCGCCTTTTTGGACCCCCTGTGCCTTTAATGCGTTAGCAAAACGGCAAGTTTCCTCGTAAAGCGCTCGATAGCTAATATGCTTGGAATGCGAAGGATCATCACCTTCATAAATAATTGCCGTCTGATCTGCTCGGTTGATAAGGTGACGATCGAGGCAGTTAACGGAGGCGTTCAGAATTCCGTCTTCATACCAGCGGATATGCAGGTCAGACTTTTGGAATGACACATCTTTGACTTTCGTAAATGGCTTTATCCAATCCAGACGTTTGCCTTGCTCTGCCCAAAAATGCTCCGGGTCGGCTATAGATGCGTGGTACATCTCCTGGTAACGCGCCCTATCGACAAGACTCTTACGACCAGAACTGGCTTTCACCGGATATACGGTTCCATTACTCATCACTCTCCCCCTGTACGCTCAATTTCTATTTATTATCCATTTATCAAAACACCCGACATCCAATATGCTTTCCTTGGCGCAAAAAGAATCTCACTCAATCATTTGAACTGTCAACCAAAGACGCATACTTGATCGACTCCAGAAGACTTTCTAAGGGTAGCCCCTCGTCGGACTCTTTGATTCGTTTCTCCAGCGCCTTTTGACTCCCAAAACCGTCCTCATCGAAGCGACCTTGACTCGTCTCGGCCTCTACTTCGATAACATCTTGGGGCGGAGTTGGCCTTTTACCTGAAGTAAGCGGTGCCAGACCCAAGCGAGCATAGTCATTCCGCAACAAGGTTTTTTGCTCACTATTGAGGGTCTTCGGGTCGAGCGTGTGTAACAAGCCATGTATCAAATCGACCGACGCCTCCCCTAAACGATCCCCATAACTGAAAATACTACTCGATAACAAGGTCGTTACTTGCTCGGGCGTAGTATTCGGGTTGTTAAAAAATCGGTTTAACCTGATACGCAAATCGACCCACTCATTCTCAGAAGCCTCGCTAAGCGGCTCTTGCTCAAGCAGTTTCCTGTCAACAGCTGCTTTTCCTTCAGCTTCTGCTGCCCATTTTTTCTCGGCACGCAACCGTTCGGCTAGCTGCTTCTGAACCTGGGTCTGTGCACGCCCGTGAATTTGAGAGTCTCTATCAGGGAGCTTGGCAAAATCGCGTTTTCCTATCGGCAACACGGTTCCCGAATGGCGTTCAACCAGTTTTTGCCAATACGCGCTGAAGGGCAAAGTAGGACGTTCAGGCCGAGCAAAAATGACGTCAATACGCTCCGCCAGCCGATAAAAGCTGCGCGCAGAAGGGTCATGCTTAGGAAATAAAGCAACGGGTCGCTGCAGCGTTACCGCCGTGCGCATGCTTTCGTCCATCCAAACCGAACCCATGTACTCGGTTTTGAGACCCAGATACTTGGCTACCGCACCGCTAAATCGGCCATAGACCTTTTCGGCCTGCGAGGAGTTGGCCGTCATATTGACAATCACTTGGACTTTACGCTTGTACCCCCTGCGCTTAAGTACCTTAAGCAGCGAAAAGGCATCGGTTAACGACGTCGGTTCGGGGGTAATCACCACAGCAGCAATTTGTGATGCAGCAATAAAGTGCAACACCGTTGGCGAAATGCCCGCAGCGGTATCGACCAGCATATAATCATAATGCGGCTCAAGTGACCTAATCGAGGTCACCAAGCGCTGTTGCTGACCAACATCCAGCTCAACACACTGCGCAAAGCCTGATGCACCGGGTACTATCTGCAGGCCTTCCGGCCCAGTAACGACAATATCCTGTATTGATTTCTCGCCGGTAAACAAATGTTCGAGGGTGTATGCCGGGTGTATGCCCAACATAATATTAATGTTTGCCAAGCCGGTATCGGCGTCAAACAAGCAGACCTTGGAACCCGTTTTTGACAGGGCTAGCGCGAGATTGACCGAAATACTGGTTTTCCCTACGCCTCCCTTGCCACCTGTAATAGCGAGTACACGTGGGGTTTTGGACTCACCATTACTGCGGTTGATATTAAGTACTGTCATGCAAAACACTACATCGCGATTTTATTGGAACGCCCGATCATTCTATTCGGCATGCGAGCACACCAAGATCAGAGCCATTATTATTCGTTTCGGAGCAGCAAAGCTAAGCCGTCGTCGCTAGATTACACCGTACTGAAAAGCCTGAAGGTGCGATACCTGTTTAGCGCGTCAAATAACGACCAAACGGCTTACCAACAAACACCCAGCTACCATTTCCAGACATTAAAATAGTTGGTCGATTCTAGCGTTTTTCAGGCCACATAAAAACCTAAAGAATAAAAAGATAAGCCTTGTACGTTTTGATAACTTACGAGACTTTTAGATTATTTACTTAAATAATCACCAACAAACCTTTAATATTTAAGGACTATTAGCTACTATGAATTTATAAGCGCTAAAACTATATAGAGTTTGAGATGCCACCAAACGCCGAAAATTTCCTAGCCAGCCTGAATGTAAACAGGCTGCCAACACTACCCCACGTGCTGGTCGATATGATCCAGGCATGTCAGGGGCACCAGGCTTCGTTCCAGGAATTGTCCTCGATCATTAGCCGTGATGCGGCGATTTCCGCGCGGGTTGTCATGCTGGCTAACTCGAGTTTCTATAGCCGTGGCGTTCCTATCAACTCGCTTGAACGCGCCTTATTGGTACTTGGCATTGATACGGTTAAGACCATTGTTATCACGGCATCTATTCAGCAGTTTTTCTCTGGTTTCAGTTCGTCTCATCAAACTTTCCTGACCGAATTCTGGCGACGTTCATTATCGTGCGCCTTGGTTTCCCAGTCGCTCGCTATCCTAACCAGCTATGCTGACCCGGAAGAAGCCTACCTGACAGGGCTATTGCACAATATTGGCGAGCTGGTGTTGCTGGTCAATCATCCCGACAAAATGCACACGCTTCTGTCCCGGTACGAAGACGAACCCGGTCGTTGCGCACAGGAGCAACAGGTATTCACCATGGATCACTGTGAACTGGGGGCTAAGCTGGTGCGCTCTTGGGGACTCAGTGA
Organism: Oleiphilaceae bacterium; assembly: GCA_041624095.1. GTDB lineage: Bacteria > Pseudomonadota > Gammaproteobacteria > Pseudomonadales > Oleiphilaceae > PZPK01. Next base: position 1,895 of record JBFJVR010000096.1, on the reverse strand, counting down.
GTTTGCGGGCGACGCAATAGAGTTTCACCATACCGACGTCACCGCCATACGCGATGCACATCATTTGGTAAAGCTGATTTACCTGTCCAGCCTGGTTAGCCATCAGCCCATCGACAATTCGGACTCCCATTACGACGCGGCCCAACAACTTTTTGAGCTGAATGCCTCGCTGCTAGATGAAATCGTTAGCAAAATTAATGGCGAAGTGATCGAAATTTCGGAGTCGATGGATATTCGTCTGGATGACACCCAAACAAGCAATGCCGATCACAAGCAAATTGCGCTGGCCAAACAGGTCCGCAACCTGAGTCTAGTACAGAGCACGACCGGCGAAATTAGTAACGCTACGTCGATGGCCCAACTTACGCGCGCGCTGCAAACAACGCTTGATCTTCTTTTTGGCTACCAGCACAGCACCATTTTTTGGTATCAAAGCGACACTCACGAATTGGAGTACTGCTTTGGTAACATCGAAGACGGCCCTGAAGGAAAAATCAAACTCGACCCGGCCCGGAGCTATATTGCCAACGCTGCCCTATCAGGCACTATCGAATTTGTGCAGGCAAGCCCCTCGTTGACAGTCATAGACAAACAGGTTTTACGACATTTACAGCAAAGCTGTTTTATCTGTATTCCTGTCACCACTGATGAAAGACTGTTTTGTGTGCTGGTAGCGGGCTGTCCGGGCGAAGGCCTGCCCAACGAGAACCAGAAACGACTACTGCACTTTTTTGCCCAACAGGCGGCCGTAAGTTGTGAGCACTGCCTTACCCGCCTGCAAAGCAGCCAAGAAAACCAAGAAATAGAACACCTCAAACAACTGGCTAACGAAATCGCTCACGAGGCCAACAACCCACTCAGTATTATCGGGAATTACCTGTCTGCACTAGCTGAAAAACTCAGCGGCAACCAAGCGGTCAAAGAGGAGCTCTCAATTCTCAAAGAAGAAGTCGAGCGGACCGGCCAAATATTGCTGCGTCTGAAAGACCTTCAGGGTGCCACACCTGTCCAGCAAAACGGCGTCGACATTAATCACGAAATAGAAAGCCTTGCGCAGCTCTATAAAAGTGCGCTCTTCCTTAACCGGAAGATCAAATGCGAGCTGAACCTGGATGCAGCACTAGTGCGTCACGATAGCAGCCGTAACAATCTACGCCAGGTAATCACAAACCTGATAAAAAATGCGGTAGAGGCTCTGCAATCAGGCGGAAAAATAAGCATCGCTACGACCGCCAAGGTCAACGTCAGTGGTCAGGATTATATCGAAATACTTGTTCAGGATGACGGGCCGGGTATCCCCGACGACATCCTGAGCAACTTGTTCAGTCCGGTGAACAGCACGAAGGGATCCGGACATTCAGGCTTGGGTCTGAGTATTACCAAAAACCTAGTCAAGGAAGCTAAAGGAACCATAAGTTGTAGAAGCAACAAAAACGGCACTACCTTTCAGATACTACTTCCAATAAAAACATCAAGTAGCTGAACAGGTACAGATAACAACTGGTCACAATTAGCATGAAAATACAAAAAGTATCCCCAGCCCTCGGACTGGCAAAAGAAAATGCACGCATCCTCGTTGTAGATGATGAAGAGAGACTGCTAACTAGCCTGGCAAACCTGCTACTTAATCAGGGCTACCAGGTTAAATCCGCGCTCGGCGGGATAGCCGCCTGCAACCAACTGACAGAGCATGAATTTGACCTGGTGCTGCTCGACCTGCGCATGGCAGATCTCGACGGGCACCAAGTCATGGACTTCATCAGCGAAAGCGAAATCGACGTAGCGACCATCGTCGTAAGTGGTGAATCCTCGTTCTCAGCAGTGAGCAAAGCCTTACGTCGCGGCGCTTACGACTATCTGAAAAAGCCTTACGATACTGAAGAGCTGTTAAGCAC
>JBFJVR010000095.1:0-8256 GCA_041624095.1 Oleiphilaceae bacterium | reverse complement strand
GGGCGACACAAAAGGCACAACCCAGTCTGGGTCATCTAGTATGGGGCCCGTATATCGTACGTTGGCAGGTGCAGGCTCGATGGCTAAGTCAAAAGCGCGGGCGCTTTGTATCAGGCGCAAGTCAGCGCCATGATATACCTGACTAAAGTCATCTATCGGTGTTAATCCAAGCTGTACTCTCGCCTCGTTAAGTTTAGGTAAATACTGCCCGGTTTTGTGCAAGAATAATCGTCCCAATAGGGCGTCGCGTTTTTTACCCAGCCAGCTTGTTCCCGCGCTCAGGCCAAAGCCTCCGGGCGGCCGGTTGGGGCCAGGAAGATACTCCGGCATATGGAATAATACGATGCGTGGAAGTTGACGTTGTTCTGCTGCAAACAGGCTACCGGTCATTAAACAATCTGCGATCACGGCGTCGGGCTTGATCTGGTCAATCGCTTGCAGTGTTTCTTTAATTACGCCATCGATTGGCCCCACAATAACATTATCGAACACCGGCAGTTCCCAGGGTTTGGCGCCAGCATCGCGTATCAGGTCTTCTTGGCGGTTTTGTCGAATGAAATATTCCTTAAACAGAATTACTTCTGCGCCAACATTCTCGAAGGGGGCCTTCAGGCAGGGCTCGGTTAATACTACTGCACGGTGACCCGCAGCGATAAGTTCCTTAGCCGCGCCCATAACAGCGGGCACATTGCCGCCACCCTCAAAGGTAGTGATAAGTAGTGTATAAGGCATGCTTCAGACTCCGTTCAGGACTGCAATAATAAGCTAAGCCAATAGATGCCGATGAGCATTTGTACGGCAAAAAAGCTAAAACGAATACGTACTGCCAAGGCACTGAGTGAAGCCAAATGCACCGACGATTGCGCAATACGTGCGGCTAAAAAGTACCAGGCCAAGGGGTCGGTCAGTTCGGTTTTTCCGCTGATAAGGGCGACCAGCATAATACCGCCAAACAAGGCCAAACCTTCGAGGCAGTTAGCGTGTGCGCGTGCCAAACGTTGCATAAAGTCGCTTAGGTTAGCGTTGTCTGGCGTAAAACCGTTGGCTTCTACTTCGCCCTTAATCACAAGCTTTGTGCGTATACATTCCATCAAAACCAAGAGGGCGAGAGTCCAGGTCAGGAATCCGATTAGAGCATATTCGGTGGCGGTCATAGGTGTTAGCCCTTGGTAGTCGTAGGTGAACTTAGGTTTAAAGCGTTGATCATGCGCAGCATGACGGCTTTACATTGTGCGTGGTCAAGTTTCTGGTCGCGTCGCAGTAACTTCCACATATAAATGTCAGTAGTGGCAATATAAGCAGCCAGCTCTAGCTCGTAACTTGCTGTGCTGGGTTCGGGCAAGGCAGGCTTGAATAAACGGGCACACCAGTTGCGATGATATTCACGCCCCGCACTGACGATATCCTGTGCAAGACTAAGGCTAGTTTCTGCGGAAAGAGCCCGCAAGATTGCATCGCCTTCCGCGTCGTAATGATGCAAGAGAATGTTGATCGCTTGTTCCTGATTAGATGGCTTCGCCTCATCTCGAGCCGCCATAATACGCGCGGCTTCTTGCTCAATGCAGGCTTTCAGGAGCCCATCTTTGGAGCCGAATTTACGTAAAATGGTGCGCACAGAAACTTTGGCAAGCTCGGCTACTTTTTCCAGAGTAATATCAGCCAGCGGGATGTCATGCCATAAACCCACGCATGCTGCATGAATCGCTGCATCATTTTGCTTGGCTGTCTCGGCGCGTTTTCCAAGCTCATAAGCGCGTTTCACCATGGGAGTGTTCCTGATTAATTTTGTGTCACTATAGGTGACTCTAATATTTGATGTCAACATAAATGACATTAAAGTTGTCGAAAAAGTTTGTATCGCTTTAATGCGATTAAGGCTTACATAACTACACTTGGAATATTTAGTTGGGGTGTAATGTGGTCCAAGCACAGTAAAGAGTTGTAGTTTTCTCCGAAACTCAAAGCTCATTTGTTATCCTTGACTGCTTTTGCTGGCGACGCGTTATATCCTCTATGATTTCAACTTTTCTAAAACTACCTCTCAGTGCGCGATATATGTTGCTGAGCGGTGCGGGCTTTGCGCTGATGGCAGTATGCGTAAAACTGGCGAGTCAGCAGGGTATACCCCTGTTGGAAATCGTCGCTGCGCGGGCCTTGGTTTCGCTGCTTTTGAGTTATGCTGATGTTCGTCGCCGGGGCGTACCAGTGTGGGGCAAGCGCAAGGGCTTATTGGTTGCGCGCGGAGTTGTTGGCACGCTGGCACTCACCTGTGTGTATTATTCGATGACGGTTATGCCCTTAGCCGATGCCACGGTATTGCAGTACCTGCACCCGATGTTTACTGCAATCATTGCCTGGCTATTTTTGAAGGAGCACATTGAACGCACAACCTTGGTGAGCATTGCTCTTAGCCTTTTGGGTGTGTTGCTTATTGCTCGTCCGGAGTTTTTATTTGGTGGCGGCTACAGCCCGCTCTCCTGGTTTGCCTTGTCGGCTGCGATGGTTGGTGCCTTCGGTTCGGCTGTTGCATATGTTTTGGTCAGAAAGCTTAACCAGAGCGAAGATACGTCGGTTATCATTTTTTACTTTCCTATGTTTGCCTTACCGTTTTCTTTGCTCCTGCTCGGCCGTGACTTTGTTTTACCGCAGGGTTGGGAGCAGTGGTTGGTGTTGTTGTGTGTCGGAGTGTTTACGCAGGTGGGACAGGTGGGTCTTACTAAAGCGATGCAGAACGAAGGCGCAGGTAAGGCAACGGCATTTTCGTATGTGCAGGTTGTTTTCGCTGCGCTCTTGGGCTGGTTGATATTTGACGAAGCGCCCATTGTCTGGACATATCTTGGCGCGGGGTTGATTTTGTCGGGGGCCTTGGCAAACCTGTATCGGGGTAGACAAGGTGGAAAATAGTTTAGTCAGAAGATAAAAAGTCTTCGACGGCTCGTTCGCTCATCGCAGGGAAATGCATGCGGAAAGTGGCCCCCTTACCGAACTCGCTTTGCACGGCTACTTTACCGCGATGTTTATTAACTACGGCGGCAACAAAGTTTAACCCCAAGCCGATGCCGTGGCTGCCTGCGTTATGTTGGCGAGTAAAACGGGTGAAAAGAGTCGCTTGATCCTCTTGCCGAATTCCTGGCCCTTGATCACTGACTGATAGAATAACTTCGCTGGCGTTTCGAGATAAAGACAACATTAGCTTGCCGTGGTCCGGGCTGAACTTAATCGCATTGGAAATAAGATTGTTGAGCGCACGTTCGAGCAGGCTATTATCACCACAAACCCACGCGTCTTCTTTGCAGCGTTCGCTATGAACGCTGATGGATTTTGGTGAGGCCAGTGCCAGAGCGTGTACGTGCGCTGCATCCAGCACGGCATGCAGGTCGCTGGGGTAAAGTTTGCTCTCTGGAAGAGTTTCTGCCTTGCTTAATTGCAAAAAGGCTTCGGCGTAATCCAGATTTTTACGCACTAGTGCTTCAATGTTGTTCAGGTCTTGAATAGATACTCCTCCTTCAGCATTCCGGTGACGCTCCATAATCGCCAACACCGATACCATGGGTGAGCGTAAATCGTGTGACAGAAAACTGAGAGCTTCACTGCGGGCATTCTCTGCGGCCTTAAGTTTTGATATATCGGTGAAGGCGATAATAAGTGTATCGGGGCCTGCTTTGTCGGCCTGAGCCAAACTGATCTGACAAAGGAACTGTCGCTGCGAGTCGTCAGCCGCTTGTTCAGACTGCCGGTACTCTGCTTCGCCATAAAAGGATTCGCCGTTCAGGTATAAATCCTTTAAGGCCTGTTGCCAGTTTTTGCCGCTCTTCAATCTAAGGCTCTCGAGTATTGAAAGCAGGTGAGGGTTATGGTTAAGGGGCTGCCGCTCAATGAACCACTGTTTGAAATGATGATTGGTGTAGGTTATTTGGCCGCAAAGGTCTGCAATACATACGGCATCTTGGAGCCCCGAAAGGCTTTCTTCAATGAGGCGACGATTCTTCTGGTCTTGTTCTTGTGCGGCGGAAAGCTGAGCCAGAGTTTGTGTAATCGGGTCACTCCCTTTCGACGTATTGCTCTGCAGTGCGTTCCGCTTGTCATCGAGGGGCAATTTTTCACGCCAGAATCCTTCTAAGGCCTTGGCGTTATTTAGTTGAGGAGCGAGCTGGCGGATGCATTGCACCCCGGTATCAGCCGTGTTCAGCGTGTCAGCTTCGATCAACTCGAGTTTGCGCAAAAATTCGATGGCCTGTGTGCCGTTTGTGTGGCGAGGCTGAGGCCGCAAGGCGAGTCTTGTTACTTCGTTGCGCAAGTAGTGCAGCATACTTTCAGCACGCAGCCAGCTCCAGAGCGGGAAGAACAAGGCGATGCCGATGATTGCGCCCGACGGAGGCATCCATAATGACAGGTGCAATAGCAGAAGGGCACTTATCGTCGCGATGCCGCCGATACTCAATACTGAGTAAATCAAAAATGCTTTTGGCGACAGGCGCCCTAAAATGAGTACGAGCAGAAATACCGTAATAAAGGTAAGCGCGGCTGCGGTTATCGTGTTGCTGGTCTGAATCAACTGTTGATTGGCGAGGGCGATAAAGGTCCAAGCGTTAAGTTCGACCCCGTGCATGCTGCCTAGAGGCGTGGCCAATACGTCTCCTAGGCCCGTAGCTGTAGCGCCAATAAATACCACTTTGTTGTGCAGCAATGCCATATCGGTCTTTCCCTGCAACACGTCGCTGTAAGAGAAATGGCGAAGGCCCTGATGCGCAGAAGGCATAGGCAGCAAATTATAAAAGTCCTTAGCGATACTGATGTCTGATGTTCCGGTAAGTGTTGCTGGTGCTCGCTCCCCCGGTATCCCGCTAGCGTTCTCGGGGTTGAGATACTGCTGCACAGCCAACACCAGGTGTGGCCAGAATGCGCGGTTTACTCCCTGCTTGAGTGTGATAGCGCGGACTACACCATCGGCAGCGGTTTCGTAATGAATATGACCGATGGCTGCGGCTGCTTGGTAAAACGGGCTGTAAGGAGGGCTTTCGACCACGAGGCCTTGTGGTCCGGTGCGCTCGAAATACAGAGGCAGAATTACATTTTTCTGGTCGGCAATAGCCTTTGCAAATACCGCGTCAGAACCGGGGTGGTTGGTATCCGCGTTGGGAAACAAAACATCAAATACGATGGCCTTGGCCTTCGTTTGCTTAAGCCGGGCCAGAAGCATGGCGTGATGGGTTCTTGGCCAGGGCCAGTGCCCAAGGCTGTTCAGGCTTTTATCATCGATCTCGATGATGACCACATCCTTGCCGTCGGGTAATTGGTTAAATTGTTGAGTATGGTCAAAGTGGAGCCAGTCCATGCTTTCTGGCCAGCGTTTGTATGTCAGGCAGGCGCTTAATATGCTGATGCCCAAGGCAAGCCAGAGCAACAGCCTTTGCTGCTGGCCTGGCATCCTTAGGTGATTAAATGAGAACAAGGCCAAGAAGGTATAGCCCGGCGGGAATTAAAATGGTCCAGTCAGTGTCATTCGGCGGGGGTGGTTGCCAGCTGATCGGCTTGCTGAATTCAGAGGTATTTCCATCTTCAGCCTTTGCTTTGATTCGGACATACACTGTTTTATCGTGCGAGAGTGAGGCCGTGGTTTCTGTCGTCGTGAACTCCGATAGCAGTGTGGAGAAGTCCGCATGCTCCGCAAGCTCTACGTGGTAGGCCGTGGCCGAATCGACGGCAGGCCATGTGATATTGACACTGGTGGCGCCGTCAACGGGCGGCGGAGGCTCAAGTAACTGAGGGGCGGGCAGCTTCTTATTGAGACATAGACGTTTTTTAGCAGCCAAGCCATGCAGACCTGGTTTGTCTATCGCGCGTAATGCGAGCAGGTAACAACCCTCAGGCAGGGCGATGTTGGCTGTCGTTGTCTTGGTGCCTTGTTCGAGAAGCAAGCGTTCAGGTGCGTCAGGCTGGAGCGCGTCGGCAAACACGTTCAACTGGTAAGCGCTGGCTTCATTTACCGCTTGCCAGTTCAATGTGAGAGGTGGCTCAGGCATTCCTTTGGTGTTCAATGTTACATACTGCTGCGTTTCTAGCGGTTCCAACAGCGGTGCGTCGAGCAACTTTACCGGAGGTGTGGGGGCCTCACCTTCCTTGGCTACGATGCCGAATTCTGCTGGAACGTCGTAGTTGGTGTTCAATGCTCCTACTTCGATCAAACCTTCAAACACTGAGATAAGAGTCTCGCCCTGAATATTCCCGCTAGCGTTTGGCTCTTTTTCCTGCGCGCCTGCATGAATGCGATATTCGGTACCGCGCACCGATGCGACTGCCGAGGGAGTGATAGTCTTGAACTGGCTTCGTGGCGTGCGTTTAAGCACTCTGGTTTTAATCGTTCCCCGATTCAGGCGTATTGTGCTATCGACCATGCCATGGGTGTCAAAGCTGGAAAGTGTATCAAGCACGAGCTGGGTTTGGGGGGCCAGAGTGATGCTACTGCCATCGGCAAATGTGACGGTGGCTGAGCCAGCGGAGGTGGTAACTTGGGCACCGATAGGTAATTTCATTCCTGCTTCGGCAGCTTTAGTGGTTTCGCCCAATAAGGTGACATCTACGTAGCCGGAGACAAATCTGAGTTCTGCCGAGGCGGCAGGTACTTTTAGCCAGTTTGCCGGAATTCTGATACGTGTGCCGGGAGCTATTCTGCGATCCAGATCGATGCCGTTGTATGGTCCAAGTTCACGCCAGCATAGTGTGTGTTTTGTATATTGCTTGCAGATATCCCAAAGCGTATCACCGGCTCTGAAGGTATACAGCCAATCGGCGCTATGGCTGGGGCTGGAGTGAGACCAAAGCAGTAAACCAAACAGCGTGATCCTTGCAACTCTAAAAAAGACGCCTTGGCGCATAATTTCATCCTGTGTTGTATTGTTACCCGAAGGCATAAGGCTTGGTTAAGCCCTTATACGGAAACTTTTTCAAGCCGGTAACCGTGTTGAAAAACCGTAGTGACACGGTAGCCCATGTCCGGATTAATATTCAGACTGCGGCGGACGCGACTGACATGCATGTCGACGGTGCGGGTATTGATCTCCGCTTCTACACCCCATACACGTTTTAACAGGTACTCACGCGAGAGTACTTGCCCTTCGTTCCGGGCCAGCTCCCATGCAATACCAAAATCCTTGGGAGTTATTTTTACCGGCTTGCCATCTATTTCAATTTCGCGCTTGGTAGCGTCAATGCAAATATTGCCCAGGGTTAATACATCCTGGTCGCTGGTGATGCCCGCCCGCCGGCGCGCCGCTTCAATACGTGCCAACAGCTCTGCCTTGCGCAAGGGCTTAATTAAATAATCGTCGGCTCCGCTGTTCAAGGCATTGACGATGTCCTCTTCGGCGTCGCGCTGAGTGGTAAACAGGATCGGCAGGGTTTGATTCTGTGCCACCCTGAGTTGGCGAAGTACCTCAATGCCACTTTGGTCGGGAAGCTCCCAGTCGAGAATCGCCATATCATATAGGTCTTTCTTGAAGTGTTTGAGGAAGGACCGGCCATTCGCTTGGTGGTTCACGGCGAAGCCAGCCTCTGTGAGCCACTGAACGACCAACTCAGCCTGCTGAGGGTCGTCTTCGAGTAGCGCTATTTTCATGACGAATCCTTGAACTGTAGTCGCTTTGTTTAAGTTTTTGGCGCAACGCAACACCTCGCGAGGCGTCGTTATCGTAACAGATTATTATTAATTCGTTGATTGATCTGGATGGTTTTTTAGCTGATTTATTACGTATTTCGCTACAGTTTTCAAACTATTAGGCGAGCTTGACCGAATGATTAATCGTGCTCTTAGGGCGCGTGAAATTATTTTTTACATGTTTATGTACTTGTAAAAGCGTGTAAAGGAAACGCTTCAGGTAAAGATTTGTAGCGATTTATTGCTTAGCATTGTTACCAGCTTTGAACGAACAAGAGGAAAACGGCATGGCTAACAATATGGCTCGCAATGAAAGACCGGCAACAGCAACGGTTAAATCGTCTGCGCCCAATACGACCTCTAGTTGGGAAATGTCGGCAAGCGATGCCCTCTGGGTCAATTACGTGTCGGGTAGCCAATATATGTCATGTCAACGGGCTGCTTCGAAGTCGATGTTTGTTCCCATAAATTCTAACTAGCACTACTCAAATTAACAGGAGTTACTGATCATGAACAAAACCATTCTGGTAGCATTTTTATCCAGCTCGATTCATAGCACTGCTATGGCTGAGCAACCGTCGGACTTCGAGGCCTATTTGGGG
>JBFJVR010000094.1:0-8276 GCA_041624095.1 Oleiphilaceae bacterium | reverse complement strand
GCAGCTGGATCGTTTCTTGATGCATGTACGTATCGACTACCCGGATGCAGATGCCGAAAAGTCGATTCTCAAATTAGCCAGGGCAGAATTGATTAACCAAGATGCCTCAGCCTTGCTCGACAAAATTTCGCAGCAGGATATTTTCGACGCGCGTAAAGACGTGCAGTCCTTGCATATGAGTGACGCCGTCGAGGACTATATCGTGCAGCTGACAATGGCCACACGGCAGCCACAGAACTACGGCAACGACCTCAAACGCTGGATTGATTTTGGTACCAGCCCACGAGGGACAATCGCTTTGGATCGCTGCGCTCGCGCCTATGCATGGTTACACCAAAAGGACTTTGTTAGCCCTGACGACGTGCGCGCCGTTCTGCATGACGTGTTCCGCCATCGAATTCTGGTCACCTTCGAGGCCGAAGCTGAAGGCATCTCTACCGACCAGGTAATCAATGAGCTCATTCATCGCGTACCTGTAGCGTAAGGAGCTCGCGATGTTCAGCCAGATCACCGGGCTATGGAAGCAAAATCAAAGCAGCGATGTGCCTGTTACCGGGCCTGACCTAGGCATTTCCGGGCCCTATTGCAGCATTGAGCAACTCATGCGCTTGCGCTGGTCTGCCCGCACCCTCGCGCTCCCCAAAGCCAAACGCGTTAAGCGCCCTCAAAGCGGCCTGCATCATTCGCGTTTTCGAGGCAGAGGAATGGAGTTCTCGGAGGTTAGAACCTATCATCCCGGCGACGATGTGCGCAGTATAGATTGGCGTGTCACTGCGCGGCGGCAACAACCTCATACAAAAATTTATAACGAAGAGCGGGAGCGCCCAGTTCTCATTGTCTGTGACCAGAGCCAATCCCAATTTTTTGGCAGTCGTGTCACTTTTAAATCGGTACGGGCTGCGGAAAGCGCAGCACTGTTTGCCTGGACGGCTTTATCGCGTAATGATCGCGTCGGCGGCATTGTATTCTCAGAAAAAGGCCACCAGGAAATACGCCCCGCCCGCAGCCGAAAAACAATTCTGCGCATACTTCACGCCATTACCAGCTTCAACCAAGCGCTTAAAATAGGCGAAGCACGCGGGGAACAAGCTTTCTCTTTCAATGACGCCATGGTAGAAGCAATTCGTCTCGCCAAACCCGGTACCTTAATTGTGTTAATAAGTGATTTTCGTCACCTGACGCAAGATACCGAAAAACAGCTGTCCAAATTGATGCAGCACAATGAAATTCTTATGGTGCGCACCACTGACCCTCTGGAGGACACACTTCCACCACCAGGTAGCTACCCGCTTAGCGACGGTCAGGAAACCTTGGTCATCAATACTCAATCTCGTAAAACCCGCGACGCTTATCATAACTGGGCGCAGGCCCATACCTCGCATCTCAATCAACTTAGCCAGCGTTGCCGCGCCCCGTTTATCGAAGTCTCAACCTCCGAGCCTTCGCTGCATGCGTTACAACGCATCTTAATTGCGATGAGTAAATAAGCATGGACCCGGCATCACTTCTGGCACAGCTTCGTGACATTCAGGCACCCGAACCGATTAGCTGGTGGCCTCCCGCAATTGGCTGGTGGCTACTAGCGTTAATGCTAACGGCCCTAACCGCCTGCGCGGTTATATCCATGCTTCGTTATCGCCGCCGAAACGCCTGGCGCCGGGCGGCACTGCAAGAGTGGCGTCAGATCAGGCGAGATTACGAAGCACAGCCGAGCGCCGAACAGCTGGCGCTAATCGTGCAGTTATTAAGACGCAGCCTTGCAAGCGTTTACTTTGATGAACACTACCTTTCGATGACGGGCGAGCATTGGCATAGCGCCCTGCAATCCAACAAACACACTCTCGACACAGAAACAGCGAAGCTGCTCGCCTATGGCTTATACCATCCCGAAGTCCAGCCCTTGACAGCACCCAAGCTGAATGACATAGAAAAATGGATACGGAGACTGAAGCGATGTTAGACCTGTTTAGCAGCTTGCTTTCGTTGTCATTCAAATGGCCTTGGTTATTATGCCTTTTGCCACTCCCGTGGCTCGTGCGTTTTCGTAGCACATCTTCGCAAAGTACGCTGATCGCACCTGAGCTGCCCTTGTTCGAAACCGTGAAACAGTTGGGCGTAGGCAGCGGCGCGTCTGCTATTGCGCCGTCTAAAATCAAGCGCGCCTTGTACCTGGCAGCCTGGTTGCTGCTTGTCGTCGCAGCAATGCGCCCAACCTATATCGGCGAACAGGTTGATATTCCTCTATCTGGGCGCGACTTAATGCTTGCTATCGATATTTCCCCCAGCATGAAAGAAAAGGATATGGAGCTGGATGACCGGCCCGCGACCAGACTAGATATAGTAAAGTCAGTCGTCAGCGACTTTATTGAGCAACGCAAGGGGGATCGAATCGGATTAATTTTATTCGGATCACAACCTTACATCCAATCACCATTGTCATTCGATACTGTTACCGTTAATACACTGCTGCAAGAGGCGTTTCTGGGAATGGCAGGTCAAGCGACGGCGATCGGGGACGCTATCGCGCTTGGCGTAAAGCGTTTGCGAACAAGGCCAGAACAAAGCCGCGTACTTATTCTACTTTCTGACGGTGCAAACACCGCTGGAGAAATACCACCCGAAAAAGCTGCGCAGCTGGCTGCCCAGGACAAAATCAAAATATACAGTATTGGTATCGGTGCCGAGGAAATGGTCAAGCGGAGTTTCTTTGGCGCTCAGGTAGTCAACCCATCTGCCGAACTTGATGAAGCTATGCTGACCAACATCGCAAGCCAAACAAACGGGCGCTATTTCAGAGCGAGAAATACTACCGAATTAACGACGATTTATGACGAAATCAACAAGCTTGAGCCGGTTGAACGTGAAACCCGCAGCTATAGGCCGAGCAAGGCTTTGTTCCACTGGTTTCTTGGCTCTGCCCTGCTTATCGCTGTTTTAGCGGCTATTTACGAACCGCTTAGGGCGCGCCTGCTTGGGATAGTGAGAAAACGCAAAGAAGGTACACACGATGGACTTTGATACCTTGGCTCAGTTTCACTTTCTTCGTCCCGAGTTTTTACTCGGCCTCATCGCATTGCCCCTTCTATGGTATGCCTTTAGCAAAAAAGGCCAGCTGAACAATGACTGGAGCAAAGCCATCGATCCGGCACTGCTGCACCACCTTACACCCACGACTTTGCGCAAGGAGCGCGGTCAGCATTCATCTCTGATCCTGCTGGCTTTGGCTCTTAGCTTCGTTGCCCTATCCGGCCCGACTTGGGAAGAAAAACCCCAGCCGGTAAGCCAGATCAATGACGATATGGTAGTTATTCTGGATTTATCTTTATCCATGCTTGCCACAGACACCAGCCCCGACCGCCTCACAAAGGCAAAACAGAAACTTCAGGATCTACTCACGATGCGCAAAGAGGGCGCGACTGCCCTGATCGCATTCTCCGGAGACAGTCATGTTGTGACCCCGCTGACTGACGATACGAATACGATCATTGCAAATTTACCTGCTCTCGACCCGCTAATGATGCCTGTTGTGGGCAGCCGCCCCGATCTCGCGGTCGAGCAGGCAATGGAACTATTGCGCCGAGCGGGAGCCAACAGGGGGCGAATCGTTATGCTGAGTGATGGCGTAGCAGCACATCAAGCCGAAAAAATACAGCAATTGCTGGAAGGTCGCCCTATCTCCTTACTGATACTTGCAGCCGGCACGGCACAAGGCGGCCCCATCAAACTGCCCGACCAAAGTTACCTCAAAGATGGCGGGAATGTAGTGCTACCGCAAACAGACTTTCGCCTGCTGGCAAAGCTGGCAAACAGCTTGAACGGGACCATGATGCCGCTCAGCCTCGATGACACCGATCTCAAGGCACTCGACATCGCGGGTAGTGAACTACGCACACAAGCAAGCCAGGAACTCGCCACACGGAGCGACCAAGGCTTCGACCGCTGGGAAGATATGGGCTACGCCTTGCTCTTGCTGGTCATTCCCTTGGTATTACTGGCCCATCGGCAAGGCGCATTTTTACTGGTGGTGTTGTTTGTATTCCCGGTCAACGATGGCCATGCCTTTGATCTCGAAGATGTATGGCAAACTCCTGATCAACGCGCTCAGGCGATGCTTGAACGTGGTGAAGCCGCGGCCGCGGCCGAACTGTTTGAGTCACACGAACATAAGGCCTATGCCAATTACAAGGCAGGCCAATACGAAGCAGCCGCATCACTTTATCGTTCATCAGCCAATTCCCGCCAGGCATACAACCAGGGCAACGCTCTGGCACAACAGCAAGATTTTCAAGCCGCGTTAGAAGCCTATCAAACCGCCTTGGAACTTGACCCCAGCAACGAAGACGCACGCTATAACAAAAAGCTGATTGAAGACTATTTACAGCAACAATCCGAATCGCAAGATTCCTCGTCACAGGACCAAAGTGCCTCTGATCAGCAAAACGATCAGCAAAACAAGCAGCAACCGGAAAGCGACAAGCAACAAACGCAAGATCAATCACAGCCTCAACAAGGCGACAGTTCAGAACAGAATGAACCGTCACGCCAAGACGACGGCGACGGGAAAAATGAAGAAACATCACCGGAAGAGGACCTTGAGCAGCAAGAAAGTACAGAAGATAAAGAGCCAGATAGCGCTCAAGCGCAGGCAGAGCAAAACGACGAAACTGCACAGCCAGACGACCAGAGTGAAGGTCTCGTGGAGCAAAAGCGCGACCCTCTGAGTGAAGAGGAAAAACAATCTTACGAACAATGGATGCGACGTGTGCCCGACGACCCGGGAGGCCTACTAAGAAGAAAGTTCGAACAACAGGCCCGAGAACGCAACCGTATTAACAAGCAGGATGGTGAACCCTTATGGTAAATATGTACAGCCGACCAGCCCTTGCAGGCAAACACTTGGCCCTGCCCCGGCCGCTTGGACATGCACTCGGCATGGCCATCTTGTTACTATTCGTCAGTTTAACAGCCCTTGCCGATGCAGAACTGAACGCAAGCGTAGACCGAAGCAAGATTTATGAAACAGACACACTGAGCTTGCAGGTGACCGGCAATATGGACATGGAGTTCAGCTTTGGTGGTTTACTTAACTTTGGCCGAAACCAATTGCCGACTCCTGAGCTAAACGGCCTCGATAAGGACTTCGACATTCTGGATCAGCAACAAAACTACAGCATGCGTTCCATCAACGCCCAAAGTCAGGCCGAAATAAACTGGACCTATTCTCTCGCACCCAAGCGCAGCGGCACACTGACGATACCTGAAATCACCTTTAAAGGAGCGAAAACCAAGGCCATTCCAATCACGGTACTGAAAGGCAAAGCACCCAAAGACGCAAACACGCCTGCCATGGTATTTCTAGAGGCTGAAGTCGATAAGAGCAGCGCTTACGTTCAGGAACAGATCGTCTACACCTTGCGCCTTTATGCCGCAGATCATTTAGCGGCAGGTGACTTATCGACGCCAACCCCGCTCGACGCCATAGTCGAGCCACTCGGCGAAATGAAAAAGTACTATCGCATGGTCAACAACACTAGGTATGAAGTTAGAGAACGCCAATACCTGCTGTTCCCGCAAAAATCAGGCTCTCTACGAATAGATGAGCAATCTTTTAGTGGCACCCTGATCGACTCAAAAAAACGTAAGCGCGTCCGTGTCCGTGAGTTTTCGAACCCGCTTAACATTTCCGTAAAAGCGCCACCGCCGGCTTTCTCTGGCGAACTTTGGCTGCCCGCTTCGAGCCTGCATATCAGCGAAAAGTGGGAAGACTCACCTGACGAAATTAAAGTAGGTGACTCACTCACGCGAACAATAGAAGTACAGGCACTCGGTCTGCTGGGTTCTGCACTGCCGCCGCTCGAAATTGGCGATATCGGAGGGATGAAAGTTTACCCTGACCAACCTGAAGTAGAATCTTACGAGCACGAAAGTGGCGTGCAATCTGTGCGCAAAGAAACCACCGCTCTGGTCGCAATTCACCAAGGCGTGAGTTCTCTGCCGGAGATCCGCATACCTTGGTGGGACACGGTAAACGATGTTGAGCGCGTCGCAGTGATACCCGCTCGCACGATTAGCATCGTTGCCAACCCCGACAATATTTACCAACAGCCTTCACTGCCTGCAAGTACAGTTAATGAGGCTCAAGACCAGAGTACTGAGTTTGAAAAAGGAGTCTCACGCCCAGCGTTGCCCGCACAGGAAAAACCCTTTAGCGAAAGCGGTACCGTTAACAATACCCACCCTTGGTTGCTGGCGATTGCATTGCTCTTGTCCGGCTGGATAGGCACAACCTGGTACCTGCTGAGAAAAATCAACAGAACAATGCCCGCTAAAGTGGATGCTACGCCTAATGTTCACACTAATATTTCTGCACTGACAAAAGCAATTCGTGCTGGCGAGCCTGATATACCGGCACGGGTTCTCTGGTGGGCAAATACCGCTTTGGCTCCCCCGAGCAAGATTCGCTGTCTTGCTGAGCTGAAACAATATGACGCTGTGCTGTATGAACAGCTGGCCGCATTTGAGCGCGCTCTATACTCAGCCCCTCACACTAACCCGGGTTTACAGAGTCACGCTCAAGGGGCAAATAAAAGCCCTACTTACGATGCCGAAGCACTCATCCGCCACCTAAAACAGCTCGAAAAACAGGTACCACAAAAACAACATAATTCAGCGCTACGGCCGTTTTACCCAGCTTAGAAAAGGATAATGTCGTAAAACGGGGTGAACTAGCGCATACTTGTTGCTGTATCGAATAAGGAGCGGAAGCAGCCACTAAGCCCTGCACCAAGACCTTACCTTCAGCGAGTAAAGACCAGCTATTATGAATTGCCACAAAAGTTGTGCCGCCTGCTGCATAGCACCTGCAATCAGCTCCCCCCTGCCCAATATGCCCAATGGCAAACCTGCCGGCACGGTGTGTGTCAATCTAGATGAGTCTTTGCGTTGTACGGTTTACACTGCACGCCCCGCAGTTTGTCGTAGCTTTAGCGCGTCAGCCTACACCTGTGGCTCAAGCCATACCGAAGCGCTGAAACTGATTGATTCTCTAGAGAATGCCACACGGCCCGACTAAATCTGCAAGATTAAGCCTGCAAGGTGTAGCGCGCTAGGCCACACAATGGCGGCTACGGTGAAAACAAAGACGGCCACAACGCTTCCAGTTGCGACCTGTGATCAGACTTGCACATCAAGCCGATCGTTCTTGTCGGTGTATCTATACCTGTTAATTCGTTCAACTCTCTTACCACAAAACGAGGGTGACAATACGCTTCTGGCAGCGGTGCAAAACATAAACCCAAGCCTGCAGCTACCATGGCATGAGCCCACTCCTCTGACTCTGCCTTAGCTACGATATTAAACGACAAGCCATACGCTTCACTTACTTGCTCAAACAGGTGCTGATTTTCGCAGTGAATTCTCTCTACCAATGGCTGACCAGCAAGCTCCGAGAGCCGCAAACCCTGCTGATAGGCCAGTACATTGTCTTTTGGAATCAACAAGGCATAACGCTCGTCATATAAGGGGAAAAAACTCTCATCCGCGCTGCAACGTGCACGGCTACCCAGCTTTAGATCCGCTGCATGCTCCTCTCCGACCAGCTCGATCTGTAATTCCCTGTTGCCTAGCATTGCTGTGCGCAGCATATCTTCTACGGTATCAGCACGAACTGAGCGGGAAATAGACAGCGAAAGCTTTGTTTGCCTCGCCTTGGGAACAAAGTGCGTTTTGATGCTTTCGGCGTGTTGTAATAAAGCCTCACCCTGCTCATAAAGCTTTCTACCTGCTGGCGTGGGTTCGCAGCCCCGACGATGCCGCGTCAGCAACTTACACTCCAGTTCCGCCTCAAGCTTTGAAATCGCCATCGTAATAGAGGGTTGAGCCACATGGCAGCGTAATGAAGCCGCACTAATGCTACCTTCTTCTACCGTTGCGACAAAATACCCCAAGCTTCTAAGGTCCATGGCGATTTCCTAGTAATTAAACTCAGGATAAACAGGTAAAGAGGCCAACACGCGTTCATCGTGTGCCGGTACGATTATCACATCGGGGTTGGCTTTAGCAAAATGATGTAAGCGCGCTATCACACTGACATTTTCTTCGACACTGGTATCGACCCCTACTAACCAGTTAAGTATGGCAGGGCGAGATGCATTACGAATAACGCCTTCTAGCACCCAGGTGGTATCGCCGATAAAAAGATAAGTGTGGCCTCCAGTGTTCAGGAACAAACCTAGCTGTCCGTGCGTGTGTCCCGACAGATCAACCAATACCGCTGC
>JBFJVR010000093.1:0-8284 GCA_041624095.1 Oleiphilaceae bacterium | reverse complement strand
GCCTCTGGCACTACATCAACTACACGCAAATACGCCTTGGCACGACTGACGGGATCGAGACCCTGCTCTGCTTGCTTGTAAATCGCTGCTGCCAAACGCTCACGTAGTATCGCCTGATCCCCCTTGCGCCCGAATGTGAGGGCTTGTTGATATGCGCCTTCAGCCTCTACAAAGCGCCCTAGTTCAAACAAGCTATGCGCATTAACCAGCCCGCTCGAATACATGACCGTTTCACTTGCGCCAGGATTCGAAACTACACGGGCGGCCTGTGTCTGCGCTTCGCTATAACGCTCAGAGTCAAACAATTCGTTCGCTAAACTATTCAGTAATACCGGTGTTTTCTCATTGTCAGGGAAAACCTGCGCATATCGGATAATGCTCTTTTGACGATGCTCTATAAGCGGTGGACTAAGCTGGCCTTGTGCATCTGCGAGGTGAGAAAACGCTAGTATGGCCGCGTACCCTGACTTAGCCGCATTGTCGTGTGGGGCCTCTTCAAACGCCGCGCGCTCATACAAACTTAGCGCCTGAGGGAAACGACCCGTGGAGTAAAGCGCTTCGGCCGCGAGAAAAACATACTCACCGTTGCTGGGACTGCCGGGGTTCGTTTCAGCTAACGTCAGATAGTAATTGGCCGCAGTTTGCGCAGACTTTGCAGCCAGTTTGGCGTCTTTGCGCTGGGCTGCCTGCTGCATACGTATATAGTAGAGGTGAGCGAGTTCGCCCAAATAGGCGCTTACATGGGGTCTCACTGTTGAACGCTGCGCTTCGTTCAGCAAGCTCCAGTAATGGCTATTAATGCCAAAATTTGCGACAAACTCTTCTTTTTCCTGCCACTCCCTGATATCAAACTGACCTTTGTTAAAGGCTTTAATACCATTGAGCGCCATAAGATATGATTCGAAATGCCCTTGATATCTGTCGGCATAGTTTCCGGCCACGGTCGCCGCATCCTGGTACCGATCTTGGCCAAGGTACAAGCGGAACAACGCGTCATACAGCAGGTAAGCGTATTCTTTATGCTTTATTTCCTGCTGCAAGGTTTCGATCGAATCCGCATCTTTCTGTTTAGAAAACAGAATTGCCAGAAGCCTTAGCGTATCTTCGACAAAGTCCTGTTCTGCGTCGTCGATCACGCTGAAAGAGCTTTGCTTTCGTAACTCGGGAAAGTAATCGAGGGTTTGCACCGCGAGTTTTTCTGCATCAGCGTAGCGGTTTTGCCTGAATACAGCCCACCCTGCCTTGAATCGCGCTTTTTTGTGGAAGGTGTCGGTCTCGGAAAACGCTATTATTTTTTTATACTCAGCTTCAGCCATTGGGTAATCACCCAATTCGAAATAGGCTTCAGCCATCCTGAATCTGCTCTCGTCTACCAGCTGAGAACGCGGATAGAGGCCCACCAATAACTTCAGGCGTTTTATAGATTCTTCGCGATTGCCAATGAACATCGTCGCTTTGGCCGTCTGGTAAAGGAGTTCGTCCATACGTTGATAGAACACCCCGGAATCAACAATTTTATCGTAACTATCGAGCACCGCTTGGCTCTGTTTTACCTTGTCGATCGACAACTTCTTGCTTTCTAGCCCGTACTTCGCGCTCAGATTGTTTATACGGTTCAGCGCATCCACTTTAACGTCTGGCGCATTCGCGCTTTCAAACAACTTGATATACCTGCGCAGTACATACTCTATAGAGACCTTTGGTAGTTCATTATCCTTGTAGACCAGGAAGGCAGGTTTGATATCGCCAATTGTTTTAGGCTCATTACTGTTCATTTCGACAATAAAGGGTTCCGGTTTTGCAGCAAAACAAAGCGAAAAACAGGCATAAACAAGGCTAAGCAAAACCAGCTTAGACATGTTTTTGAATATCATCAGCGGCGAAAACATCGTCATTGATATCGTCCATCAAGCGGATTACGCTTGCGCTGACTGCTTTCCGCCACGCCTTCCAGAATATGAATCAAGCCCTGTTCCGAACGTTCAAAATTCGCAAGCATGTGATTTCGCAACTGTTCCAGTTTCGCGAGAACCAAAACTTTGAGGCCCTCATCGAGCTTTTTAATAAAGGCCGCCAACCGTTTCTTCTTTGCGCCAATTTTCTTGTCTAAGGCATGCAGCTCCTTCAACTGGCTTTTTATTCGCCCCTTACCCTTACCGATTTTGCCTTCTAAGGCTACAAACCTTTTTTGCAGAGCTTCGAGGCTAGCAGGGACGCGGTCAAAATAAAGTTCCGCAGCCAGCTTTTCGTTGTAGGCAGGCTTGGCGCTGATAGACGCAAAGCGTTTCTTAAAACCCTCAATCTCTCGTTCAATGGTTTTGCGGTCAAAAGATTTACTCCGCCGGTTAAACGACTGTTGTTTATTGCTGAGTGCTTTTTCGAACACCTTGAGTTGACCTGACCAGAAGGCAAGGCCCTCATCAAGCGCCCGCATTTCGAGCAGCAACTCAATCATTTCATAAATGTCGTCATCGCCAGCAAAATAGCTGTAATAAGCGGCGCGCCGGGTATTTTTTGCGATATCCTTAGCCAAAAACCACTCTAGACCTTCCAGTTCGGTTTCATCAATCAGCACCTTCTGTATGCCATGTTTGTTGATTAATACCTTTAGTTTATCGACCGTTTCTAGCTCTTTCTCAAACGAAGTACTTGCTTCTACGTAGGCCTCAAGCGCCTGACTTACATAGCCTGCCCGTTCGTAAGCATAAGGAATAGCCAACAATGACTCTGCAACACCACTATGGATGAGGGGGTATTTTTTAACACTAAACCAGGACTGCGTTGCTGCTCTAAAGTCGTTCTGCTCTAGATGAGCGACGCCGTTCATGTACAAGGCTTGGGGGGCTGTGGTGGAGTCCAAGTGCACTTTCTTGAAAAACTCCAAGGCGTAGTCTGGTTTTTTCTCATTCAAATACAAAGCCCCAGCTGCGTAATTTATTCGGTCATTCAGGGCTTTCTCTTCACGTGATTCATTTTCGTTAAGCGAACTCGCCACGCGCAGCGCGACGAGCGCCTTGGTTTTATCGGCGCTACTCGTCGCATAGGACATCGCAAGGTTGTAATAGGCGTGTGAGATCCACAAGCCGGACAAAATATCCGAACTCAAAACCTGCGCCGAGCGGGAATTACTGCCAAGCTTGTTGAAACAATTGGAGCGATAGAATGCCCACTCTTGCTTGTCGGCTAAGCCCAGTTTGTTCTTAAGGCGCTTAAACGCTTTTAAGGCTGGAATACACTGGCCCTGCGCATAGTAGATTTTTCCTATACGAAACCAGTCGGCCTCATCAAGATCCCCTGCCTGTTGGGTGGATTTTTCCAGCAAAGCGTCAACATTTTGCGTGAGTTTAAACCCTTGCAAGGCGCCAGCGTAGCCAATGGGATCTAACTGCTGATAACCTTCATCCATTAATACCAATGCATTAAAGTGCTTACCGCTGTCGAGGTTAAAGCGCACCATTCCCTGATACAGTTCGTCGGGCATCGCATAAGTTGTAGCTGGTGCAAAAAAGCTCGCAAGAAAAATGAATAGCCGCAACAACACAGCGCTCAAACCAGAGCGACATCTGATGTCTGACGCTCCAGCTCCGAAAGCTGAATTCTTAGCGGATAAACCCATCATTAGCGCTAAATCACCACTGTTTGACATTAAACAGGGGTTCACGTGTGCGGGGGTCTTCAGTGACAATTAGTTGAATAAACTTCGCGTCTTCTCCCTTCATAAATGTCAGGGACTTTTTACGCCGATAATAACGTGCGTTCGAACCTTGGCCATTAAAGCCGGCTGTTAGCTTGTGCTTGCCATCAGAGAGGCTGCCCAGGTAAAGGCGCTGAACACCGCCACGACGCAAGGCAATTATTTCATTCTCTTTATACAGATACGAAGTGATCAACTTGCCATCAAGTTGCAGCTCGACAGAATCGAGTAGAAAAGTGGTTTCTGGAGCGATTGCGAGAAACAGCGCGACCTGAGTATTCGCCGGATGCAACAGATCCTCCTCAAACTGATACAGTTCGCGATTTAACTCGATCATATCTTGTTTGAGGGCCTCAGCCTGCTTTATTAGCTCTGCCTTTGCCGCATCCGTTTCGCTTGACGCTTTTTTAGCGTCTGCCGCTGGAGCCGCGTTTAAAGCAAAACTTGTAAAGCAAACAAATAAAAAAAACAGACAAAAAGAAACGAAACCAGCTGACCGTTGTTGTCGAATTTCCATATCGTAAATCAGTACTTTTGAAGTTTTGGGGCTGAAGGTGCTAACTAGAGCGCGATGGTAACATCATTTTTACACGCAGATATCGGGACTATTTCACTAAATCTTCACTAATTCATTACGATGCAGCAATTAGGGCAAAAAAGATCACGACAGGCCTTTTCGCTAAGCTGAGTAAAGCCTGCCCTGACCCTGCTATCGGCTTAAATAGCGCATACCGGCCTCGAGACCTTCAACCGTCATCGGATACATGCGTTCTTCAAGCAACTGGCGTGTTATTCCCAGCGAGCCGCCCTGCCCCCAGTACTGCTCTGGCAGGGGGTTAACCCAGATGACTTTCTCGAAATGATCGGTCAAGCGTTGCATCCAGACCGCTCCGGCCTCTTCATTCCAATGCTCAATACTTCCGCCAGGTTGGGTAATCTCGTAAGGCGCCATCGAAGCATCACCCACAAAGATTACTTTATAGTCAGCACTGTATTTATGTAGTACATCCCACATCGCCGTGGTTTCATTACTACGCCGCAGATTATTCTTCCAGACACTTTCATAAACAAAATTATGGAAGTAAAAGTACTCCATGTGTTTGAACTCGGTGCGCGCAGCGGAAAACAGTTCTTCACACACCTTGACGTGCGGGTCCATAGAGCCCCCAATATCAAAGAACAGCAGCACCTTAATGCTGTTATGGCGCTCGGGAACCATTTTAAGGTCGAGATAGCCCGCATTTCGCGCAGTAGATCGGATAGTATCGTCCAGGTCGAGCTCATCGGCGGCACCTTCACGTGCGAATTTTCTTAGCCGCCGTAAAGCCAGTTTGATATTGCGTATGCCTATCGTAATATCACCATCGAGATCTTTGTAACCGCGCTTTTCCCAGACTTTAACGGCTCGCCCCTGACGCCCGCTTTTTTGCCCAATCCTGAACCCTTCGGGGTTATAACCATTGGCACCGAAGGGCGAGGTGCCCCCCGTACCAATCATACGATTACCGCCCTGATGCTTTTTCTCTTGCTCCTCCAAACGTTTCTTGAAGGCTTCCATCAGCTCCTCGAGACCACCCATGGCTTCGATTTCTGCCTTTTGTTCGTCAGTCAGATTGCGTTCAAATTCAGCCTTAAGCCAGTCCTCCGGAATAGCTTCAGCGAACAGGTCGTCGAGACTCTCTATGCCTTTGAAGTACTTATCGTAAGCTCGATCAAATTTATCAAAATGCTTCTCGTCTTTTACCAGACACAATCGGCTTAAATAATAAAACTCTTCGAGATCCGCAAAAACCAACTTCTTCTGTAAGGCTTCCATGAGGTCGAGAAATTCCTTCAGACTCACGGGAACCCGCGCCGCTCTGACTTCCTCAAAAAAATCGATTAACATGTCTATGCCTCTATATCCGCTTGGTTCTAGCCTTTTCGACGTGACATAAACGCCAGACGTTGCAACAGGTGGACATCTTGTTCGTTTTTGATCAAGGCACCATACAGCGGAGGAATCGCCTTAGAAGGGTCACGTTCCTGCAATATTTTCTCTGAAAGCTCATCGGCCATCAGCAGTTTCAACCAGTCTATCAACTCACTGGTCGACGGCTTTTTCTTGAGTCCCGGAACCTTACGCACGTCGAAGAACACGTCCAGTGCTTCTTGAAGCAGGGTTTTCTTCAGACCGGGGTAATGAACCTCGACGATTTTTTCCATCGTGCTGTGGTCAGGAAAGTTAATATAGTGGAAAAAGCAGCGGCGCAAGAACGCATCGGGTAGCTCTTTCTCGTTGTTACTGGTGATCAGTACAATGGGTCTGTTTTTAGCCACGATTCGCTCCTGCGTTTCGTAAACAAAAAACTCCATTTTGTCTATCTCGAGCAGCAAATCGTTAGGAAACTCTATATCAGCTTTATCTATTTCATCAATCAACAAAACCACACGTTCATCAGCTTCGAACGCCTCCCATAGCTTGCCCTTCACGATATAGTTGGAGATATCATGAACCTTGTCGTTACCCAGTTGCGAGTCACGCAAACGCGATACCGCGTCGTATTCGTACAAGCCTTGCTGTGCCTTGGTTGTTGATTTGATATGCCATTGAATCAAGCGGGTACCCAGCGACTCTGCCAACTGCTCGGCCAACATGGTCTTGCCGGTGCCCGGTTCGCCTTTGATCAACAGTGGCTTTTGCAACTCTATCGCGGCATTTACGGCCATTTGCAAATCATCAGTAGCGACGTAATCACTCGTTCCTTTAAAACTCATGTTGGATACCTTTCAATTTAGCTATTTACCAAGTAAGCCCCTAGCGGGCTGATTAGCCTAGTCTAGAGCTCAACTCAAATCTTGAAATTAGAAGCCCATTCTAATCGAAGTGAAATGCGAAAGTACAACCTCTCGTAATATCAAGCATTGCAGCATCGCCCGATCACCCTGAACCAAATTGTCCGAGCAATTTAGATCCAGTGTTGCCATTCGTATTGCTCAACAAACTGTTTTTCTTCAGCTCTCAAAGGCTTCCGAAGTTGCTTGGCCCGATGCGGGTAGCGGCCAAACTTTTCTATCACCAGCTGGTTACGCTCACCAAGCAAGGTAAGCTCCGACACTAATTGCCTTATCTCAGGGCGAAGCTTCTGGTTAAACAGGAATTGGAGCTGGTTTTGCGCAAACAACAGATACTCACTGCGCTCGGAGCACAAAAGCGGCACGATGAACCATAACCCTTTTTCAAATCCCAGCTCGTAAAGCAGGCCTTGGCGGGCCCAGTCATCAACCAGTGACTGAATGGCATGATCGTGCTCGAAGGCCAGCTGAGTGTGGCGATAACACACCCGGCCGATACGATCATAAATCAGGCACAGAGCTAAGCGCCCCTCTTTGCTATTCGCCCATTCATCGAGCACACCCTCGCTTGCCATTAACGTGGTTCTCAGCAGACGCTGCCTGATCAAACGATCTTGAGAGGTATCGACACCCAACCAGACATTACAACGCTGGCGATAGGGCGTATCCACCCTAAACAGGCTCTCGAACCAGAAACACAAAAGCTCTTTTGCTGAAAACAATCGCTTAACCTCTAATCCACTTACGCGCTAAGATCGTATCATACAAAACAAGTAAGCTTATCTGCTCCTGCACGCTCGATCCGGGCAGCGGCAAAAACAAATTAAGGATAACAGAATGGAACAACGCGACGAATTTATTGTCTTGTTAGCGCATGGCAGCAGTGACCCGGCATGGGGAGAAACCTTTACCGCATTAACCTCCTTCGCCACTGAACGGCACGAAATGGCAAAACTGGCTTTTATGGAGCTAAGCGAACCGCTTATGGACGATGTTATTCGCGAAGCTGCCCTCGCAGGCCACAAGAACTTTAGGGTCATCCCCTTATTTTTGGCTAAAGGGCGTCACTTGAAAGTCGATGTGCCTGGCATGCTCGATAAACTTGAAACCGAGCTAGGCATCAAAACCTCGCTAGGAGAGCCCATAGGCAAGCACCCTGCACTGGCAAAGGCGCTTAACGAAATAATAAGTGAGGCCTTGAATTAAGTTTACAGCTGCGCCCGCACACATTGGGGAACATTAGGCAAGCGAAACAACACCAAGTAATACCAGTGGCATTAACCCAGATCGGAGACTCGCATTATGAATATATTGATTACCGGAGGGACCGGGTTCATAGGCTCGGCTTTTTGTCGCCAGTCCAGCTCAGACCTCATATACGTGTTGAGCCGACAAAGCGAATCTGAGGTTAAAGCCGTGTGTGGTGCGCATGTCATACCCATAGCATCGCTTAAATCCCTTGCGAGTGATACCTGCATCGACGCGATCATCAACCTGGCTGGCGAAGGTATCGCCGAGCGCCGTTGGAGCACAAAGCGCAAAGCACGCTTGGTCGCTAGCCGCATCGATACTACTGAAGAGGTCGTAGCGTTAATTAAACGCCTTGATCATAAACCGCAAGTGCTCATTAGCGGTTCTGCTGTCGGGTTTTATGGCGATCAGGGGCAACACATCGTCGACGAAGGCACCGTGCCCAACCCTGAATTCAGCCACCAGCTGTGCGCAGCATGGGAGCGCGCTGC
This sequence comes from Oleiphilaceae bacterium, assembly GCA_041624095.1. GTDB lineage: Bacteria > Pseudomonadota > Gammaproteobacteria > Pseudomonadales > Oleiphilaceae > PZPK01. The sequence goes on along the minus strand of JBFJVR010000093.1, from coordinate 13 downwards.
GCTTGGTGCGGCG
>JBFJVR010000092.1:0-8359 GCA_041624095.1 Oleiphilaceae bacterium | reverse complement strand
TTCCCCAAGATAATTTGGGTTTCTTGTGTACGCGAATACGCCCTCTGTAATTAAGCCAGGCCGATACCTCAACGTGCAATTTTTCTGCAGATCTCCAGCAACCATCCATGCCACTCCTAAAGTATGCATGGTCACAGCAAGGAACAACTCAGCTCCAGCGGGCTCAATATGCCGTGAAAGGAATAGCCAAGGCAGCGACCAGTACATGCCATTAAGGCCTAGATAGATTACAAGGAGTGAGCCAATTGTTACCCGCTTTTCAAAAGCACTGTTCGGAAAAGCTAGATCTTTTATAAGCCAGGTGTAACCGTAAATCCCATGTAGTCCAAGATAAACCCAGGCCGCAGCTGAAAAATTGTCATACCAAGCCATCATCCCCAGAACTGCAAATACTGTTAGAACTTTTTGCACATTTATGGCGTGGTCTAGCCGAAGAGTTCTGGGGCCTCCGCCAACATCAGACACAAGATAATCACTTAATGTATAAGCTTTTTTCGCCCAAGCCGGGAGTTTTTTACGATTTGCATTTTCATCAATGCCTTCACCCAAAGCCGTAGAATTATTCATATTAGATCTTTCCTTGTAGGGTTCTTGAACAGAAATACGCCAAACAAAATCGAGTAAATCAAATCACCAGATGCTAAAGCAGCTAAAGTTAAATTTGCTATTCCAAGCCACGCATAGACATAAATAGAGGCCACAACTGCCAATTTCCCTAATAGTCCCAGCTTTACAATCGGTAGGTTCTTGTATGGTTCTAATGCAACCCACCAATAACCAAAACCGAATACGATGATGGCAGCAACCATAACAGTTTCAAATGGTCCACCTTCAGGTAGAGGTCGGATTCCGAGTTGGGCAGCAATTCCAAATGGTGCAAATAACACAGCAGCGGCAAGCCAATTGAAAACAGCTGCACTGCGAAAGAGACGTTGATCTCGCTGGATATTCATAACCTTTTCCCTGTTATCTGCTTAGAATATGAATCGCCACGGCGGCTTCTTCGATTCCCTGTAAGCCACCGCCATTTTCTTGAATGGCAAAGCGAGCACCTGACACCTGGCGTTTTCCTGCCTCACCGCGCAGCTGCGTTACTAGCTCATATAGTTGGCCAATACCTGTCGCCCCAAGGGGGTGCCCCTTGGACTCTAAACCGCCTGAAGTGTTGATAGGAATTCGTCCGCCTAGAGTGAATTCACCGCGTTCCGCAGCGGGGCCTCCACCGCCGAAAGGTACAAAGCCTAGATTTTCTGATTGGATGATTTCCCCCATGGCCGAGGCATCATGTACCTCTGCGACATCAATATCCTCTGGACTGATTCCAGCGGCTTCATATGCCTGCATCGCAGCAAGGTGGCCAATGTTTTTCTCGTACTCTTCTAGCTTACGGTTGGTGAAGCTGCGAACCACGCTTGCCGCAATTCGAATACAGCGCGACCGGCTTGCTCCGATGCGCTTTAAACCTTCCTCTGTGCACAAAATTACAGCGGCAGAGCCATCACTTAGTGGCGCGCACATTGGCAAGGTTATTGGATAGGTAATTGGTGGTGCTGCAAGCACTTCATCTATCGTAAAGGGCTTGCGGAACTGCGAGAACAAATTATGTACCGAGTGCTGGTGGTTCTTAGCGCATACTGCGGCTATCTGACGTTGGGTTGTGCCCCAAGTTTTCATGTGGTGCCGACATAATGCAGCGTAAATAGCCATGAAGCGGCTGTACGGCTTTTCGGATTCGCTGCCGTCAGGGGGGACTACACCGCTGCCCATACGCTGCAGGTTATTAAAATTTTCGTCAGCGCGAGAAACATCCCAACCGGCCTCAAAAATCGACATAGCCTTAGATTTGTCGATAATATTCATTTTTTCGGCCCCTAATGCGAGTGCTACGTCGGTAGTTCCCGCGCGTAAACTCTGTACTGCTAAATTCACAGCCGAGCTACCTGAAGCGCAAGCATTTTCTACATTGAAAATAGGGATGCCTTCAATTCCGATTTTGCTGAAAACTACTTGGCCCGGAATAGACACTTGCCCCTGAAGCGGGCCGTTTGTCATCCCAGCGTAATAAGCAATGCCAATATCCTGAGCTTTGCAATTAGCATCTAATAGCGCCCCTTGCAGAGCTTCGCCAGCCAAATCTTCGAGACTCCGTTCTAGGTGGCGACCAAATACAGTCATCGCTATGCCTGCAATATATACATCACTCATGTTTAAACCGCTCTCTCAGTGGGAGTAGTTCTATTCGTCCCAGGTGTGCCATACAAAATCATCTGCGTACACCGGAATACTGCAATGATTTTCTCAGTATCTTTAACCTTCACGTTAGCGTCCCAGACTTGCGTCGATTTGCCAAGATGAACGGGTTTAGCAGTGCAGGTAATTACACCACTAGTAGTGGTTCCTAGATGATTCGATTTAAGTTCTAGAGTAGTGAAGCCGGAAGCCCCGGCAGGCAAACTACCAAGACACCCACAGCCGCACGCGGTGTCAGCCAACGCAACTACGCAACCTGCATGCAGATAGCCATTTGGCGCTAGCATGGATGATGCGATAATCAGTTCTGCCTGCAATTCCGATGGGGCGGTGTGTACAACTGTCACGCCTAGTAAACCAGGTAGACCCTTCGCACATAACTCATTGAAATAAATTGGTGTCTGCATTTATCAACTCGGTTGCGCGAGGCAATCTAAATGCATCTTGTTTTGAATCCAGTACGAGAAACAATGCTTAATAGCAAACCATCTAAGGCTCTGTATTGGGGGCGTGCGCAGCTGCCAAGTGAAGGTCGCACCGGCAGTGCTCTTTCCCAATTTAGACGGCTGTACCCTCTTGGATTCGCTGTCAGGACTATTAATCGCGATTAATCTCATACTAAATCCAGCACCATTTGTGAAATTTTGATAGGTCTAAATTTTTCGTACCGAATCATGCCAATAATGCTCTCGCAGGTTTTTCTTTAATACTTTCCCGACGGGGCTGCGAGGTAATATGTCAATAAAATCTATTGATTTGGGCGCCTTAACACTGCCAAGCTTCTCTTTACACAAGGCAATGAGCTCATCTGCATTTACATGCGCCCCAGGATTCAGCTCAATCACCGCCTTTACTGCTTCTCCCCACTCTTCGTCTGGTACACCAATCACAGCGCAATCCTGCACTGCTTCGTGCCCCCAAAGCACCTGTTCTACATCGCTGGGATAGACATTGAAACCGCCTGTGATAATCATATCTTTCTTGCGATCGGTGATGTGGAGGTAGCCGTGTGTATCAATATGGCCAATGTCGCCAGTATGCAGCCAACCGTCTATAATGGTTTCTAGTGTCTTTTCTTGTGCCTTGTAGTAGCCCTTCATGACGAGGTCGCCACGCACACAGATTTCTCCACTTTCTCCCACGGGTAATATTCTTTGGTTGTCATCCATTATTTCAACGCGTACTAAGGGGTTAGGGCGGCCAACCGACGAAATGCGTTGGTCAGAGGCAATTCGCTGATGTTCAAAATGTTCTTTTGGCGACAAGAAGGATATGGATGCTGGTGCTTCGGTTTGCCCGTAACCTCCTGTCATAACAGGTCCAAATACTTCAATAGCTTTCTTTAGCTTGTCTATAGACATCGGTGCCGCGCCATACATAAAATAACGCAACGACGAAAAATCATATTGCTCGATACCTGGAATTTCTAGGAGGCGATAGATCACAGTTGGAGGCAGGAAAAATTCTGTCACTCCGTGTTCTTTGATTGCACTCAACATAGGGCCCGCATCTGGACGTTCTAGAACAACAACGGTTCCGCCTCGAGCAGTGCAGGGAAGCGACAACAAGCCAGCAGTGTGCGTCATCGGCGCTGCTGCCAAATTTACCGGATGCTCCTCTACGGCATAGCTACATGTCATCATAAAATGAGCAGCGAAAGTCTGAGTACTACGATGCGTATTCATTACGCCCTTTGGCGCGCCGGTGGTGCCACCAGTCGGTGATAGCATCACAACGTCGTCCATGTCGACTCGTACATCAGGAGGAGTGTCGGAATGTAATTTGCTCCATTTCTTTAGTGAACAGCTGCCTTCTAGGCTGTCATCAATGCATATCCATAGTCGAACATTCGGCAACTGCGGTCGTAGAGACTCAATTTCAGTTGAAAACTGCTTCTGAAAGAAAAGAATATCGCAGTCAAAGTTCTGTAAACACTGTACATTTCCATCTAGAGAGCCACGTGCATTTACCGGAAGCCAAGTCATATTCGCACGCCACAAGCCTAACGTGCAGACCCAGGAAGCAGTGTCATTACTAGACCAAACAGCGCCCTTCGCTCCCGATGAAAAGCCTTCGGCAAGCAATGCATTGGCGATGCGGCAGGACAGCTTACCCGCTTCATCAAAAGTCCATTGATTGCTGCCTTGAATGTAAGCAATACCTTGAGGGTTTATTCGCCAACCACGATCAAAGAAATCGATAATCGCCATAATTCGATAGCTCCCTGTCTAGAGTACTTCCACAGAAGCTGTGGCCAAACCACGCTGCTCCAAGAAGCCAAGGAGATAGCGATGACCAAATGCTTTGCTGCCTGATGCAAAGCCTACGCAGTGAGTGTCATTATCTAATAACTTCATAACACCGGCAGTCTGGACTGCACCTGTTGAGATATAGGGAGTAACACCTCGCACTGTGGCGCGAACCGCCGCTAGTTGGCCCCGCCCGATAGCGAAATCAACTGTTCTTTGAATAGTAGTGCGTTCACGTGGGGGCATGGCAGGGGTTGTTGAATCAACCAAATGCTGTAGAAATGCATCCTGTTCTTCGACAGACTTATCCTTGTATTCAGCTTCCCATTGTTGACCGATGGCATGTACCATTTTCATTACCGGGTTGTCATAAAATCCAACTCCGGACATGCATGCACGAACCCTAGGATCATTCTCAAAATATACGGGCAAAGATGTACCGCCCCATGGCAATCCAAATACTGGCTCTAGAAAATCTGGAGATGAAAAATTGAAAGACGTGCCGACCGCATGGGGAACCAGCTCATTTTCCCATAAATAGCATTGCTCGCTTCGGTACATCTCAAAAATCGATGCTGTTGATCCCACGGTAACGCCTGCACCTGCTCCGCGAGGACCTCGCGCTAGCGCAGCGGTTTCTAGAGTATCAATCCCTGGTGTTTCTAGAGCTAATTCAGCCGCAATCTCGGAAAAGGTGTACATGTAAGATAGTGATGGAGATACCAGTAACCCGGCTTGTCGATACAGCTCTCCGAATTGATCGCGTACTTGCCTGATATAATCTTGTTCGCCGCTAGTATCTAAGTGGTGGCATCCAGCCTTCAATGCTGCTTCTACGCCTACTAGACCGTATTTGATGAAGGGCCCGACTGTATTGCAGACCACTTTAGCGCCTCGAAAAGCACTTGCTAAGCTATCAACGTTATGTTCAGCCTCGATAATTTCATAACGGGCGGATTCTAGGCGAACCACTCGTTCGGCCATCATTTTTCGTATGCGATTGGCGTCACGTCCTACTGCTGTAAAACCAATATTCTGATCAATAAGCCAATCCATAATTAGCATACCGGTATAACCACTAGCCCCATAAACTACTACTGGATATTTCGCCATCATTATTTCCTCAATTATTTTTTGTTGTTTTCTTCAATATTTCCGCTTGAATGCATATGCTGAAGCTACATCACTCGAACCGTATTCACGAATCAGTTATGAGCCCAGCCGTCCTTGTACAACCTGGAAGCCAGCTGACCTAAGCGCATGGTCAAGACATAGTTCTCACCGTCTTCAATGAGCGCTACTCGAGTATCTCGATAGATTTTCTCAATTGGGTATTCCAACGAAGTAGCGTTACCACCAAATAACTGAAACGCTTCATCAACAATTTTCATTGCCTCGTCGGTTACGCTAACCTTACCCATGGCGGTGACGAACGGATGAGGTTGAGGTGCATGGCGGGAAAATGCCAAAGTACGACGCGCAACTGCTCGAGACATTTCGAGTCGGCGCAGCATGTCACCTATACGCAGGCGAGTCATTTGATGATCGATCAAGGGACTGCCACCTTGCTTTCGCTCATGAACATAGGCGAGCGCAAGCTCAAATGCCGATCTTGCAACGCCGGTGAAAACGCTACACATATGTGTGCCAGCGTAAGACCAAGCTGAGGCGACATTAGCCTTGAAATCGCCCTCAAGCGCCACCGCAAAACGTTTAGGCACTTTTACGTTGTCAAAGTAAATTTCGCCCTGTGGCAATGAACGCTGCCCCAGTTTCTCTAGCGGCCTACCGCGAGATATACCAGGTAAGTCCAAAGGTACGATCGCAGCTACACCACGTGTTAAACCATCGCTAGTGTGAATCCCGTCGCCATAGTCAGCAGCAATATAGCAAAGTGCCACCTGCGCAACGGCGCCGTTCGAAACCCATGCTGAACACTGGCCATTAATTATAATTTCGTCATCAGTCACTCTGGCGAGAAGGTTCCCTTTACTTTGGTTTGCCCCTTTAGCCAGCTCTTCCGGGTACATCATAATGGCATCTGAGCCGCGATCAGGCTGCGTTATTAACCAGCAACCAACTTTTCCTTCGCACATATCTATGAGTTCTTGATTGCCCACTGCGCGTGCCATCTGTAGAGGGAATCCTGCAACGGCTATCGACGCAGCGAATCCCGCATCACCCCACCCAAGCTCTTCTCCAATTAGGGATTCAATACGCCCCATTGGGCTATCTACAGTTGTTAGTAATGCTGGATCTAAGCCCAAAGATGATGCTTCAGTCATAACTGACCAGTATGGGGAGCCTGGAGATATTACGTCCTGGGCCGTCATTTTATCGAGTTCAATAGCCGCAGGACGAAGCGTATCCTTAGCAAAGCGATGGACCATTTCCTGAAGTGCTACTTCATCCTCAGTCAACGGAGTCTCAAATCCTGTAAGGCTAATTGAGGGGGAATTAAACTCATCGTAAAGTTGCATTTGACGTCCTCTAATGTGTAACAAGCAGTCAGAATCTTATCGCTCGATAAGTTAAAAGATACCGCCACATAAAACTTGTATTTACATGACATCTTCTTGTTGTAATATGTCAAAGAATTAGTATTGAGAAAGAAAGAAGAATTTTGTATGAGCAATATGCGAACGCTATCACTGAAGGGTCTACCGGAGCTTGTCGAGAGATTAGGCGGAAACTCCCGCAAGATCCTTAAACAATACAACTTGTCAAATCAGTTAGTAGAAAAGGAGGACTCGCCTTTATCATCATTGGATTTCATTCGACTTTTAGAGACGTGCGCTAAGGAGTTATCTGCACCTGACTTCGGAATGAAGCTAGGGTATGAAATCGGCCCCGAAGTACTCGGCCCCGTCGCACTCATTGCAAAACATTGTAAGACTGGCGAAGAGGCATTGTTCGCGATAATAAAATACTTGCACGTATCTTTACCCGCAATCCAGCTTAGCTTAGAACCACTCAATGACGAAGCGAAGGGGTTGAGATTTGATCTAAGAGAAGCGGGCGCAGGTCCGTCCCAACAGTTTATGGAGTGGGCGCTCGGTTTGAGCCTTCGACACCTACAATTGCTTGCAGTACCTAGCGCACACCCTTACTCGATACATTTAACTAGCAAACCATTGCTACCAATTAGTTATTATAATCGATTTTTCGGATGCCCAGTTTTCTTCGAGCAAAACTTTACTTGCATGGGTGTAAAGAATGCTGACCTGTCGCGCTCGATGCGTATGAGTGACCCTCAGACTAAGAAAATGCTAGCAGATCACGCTGAATATTATGCGCTTTCTGAGAGCGCGAGCCTTGAGGCGCAAATGCGTGAAACGATTCGCAGCCTCCTACCGACGGGTCGCTGTAAATTAGATATCGTAGCCGAGCAGTATTCTGTGGGAATTCGGACGATGCAACGGAAATTGGAGATGGAGGGGCTTGTATTTAACGAGATAATAGATGATGTCAGAAAAACGCTAGCTAAAGATTACTTGCAATCCAAGTCACACTCATTACAGCAAATTGCGTCATTACTTGGCTACAAAGAGCAAAGTACGTTAACACACGCGTGTAGAAGATGGTTCGGGGACTCGCCAAGAGAGCTAAGATCAAAGTGGCAAAAGTGAATCCAATAGCTGTCAATGTTATCTGTTCATGCGTCATTTCGATCGCAACCATTAGCAATTGCCTTACAGACATATAAGAACAAGAAAATGTCATCTAAAAGCAAGTATTCGGGCGTGATAATGCCTTAGAGTTATCGCATCAGGAAGTGGAGGGGATCTGATTGGTGTTCCTAAGTATGCTGTTTCAATCTAACGCTATGGAAACGAAAGCTGTAGCATTTTTATAAACTC
>JBFJVR010000091.1:0-8405 GCA_041624095.1 Oleiphilaceae bacterium | reverse complement strand
TAGCTCTCTGGCAAGTGTCGCGAGGGTAATTCCCATGATACCCGCACCTACGATCACGATTTTCATAGCAGCCTCTCTTTTCTTAATGCAGCGGTGACAGAAACATTCTACCAAATTTGGGCGCGATGATATGGCCGACAGGCACTGTTGTCTATGCTTTATCGACGCTTATTTTCCGAATCACACATATATTGTCTCAGCGCTTCATATGGGTGCATTTTTGGCTTGGTAGTTTTTGTATTCACCGACATGAATAGCAACGAGTCTATAGTAGTTTATCAGGGCCGATTGTCAGCTTTTTACAGTCTTGCTCTTACCAGAGTCCTCACGAGGGAGGGGGATGCGTTAGAAGGGAGTGCCTTAAATGCTTGCCCCTCACTATTCGCTTAAGGTTTGGTTTGCCCTGGTTGGTGCTGTAACAATGCCCAGTTTACATGTTCCTGCACCAGTTCGGAGGGGTCGTTAAGGCGCGATTTTAGCGCTGTGATAACTGATGTTGAGGTCGTAGCATTGCCTAATGCTACTGCGATATTTCTTAGCCAGCCTTCATAGCCGGTGCGGCGAATTGCCGAACCAGCGGTTTTCTCCAGAAAGGTGTCTTCATCCCAGGCAAATAATTCGATTAGCTGAATGTCGTTTAGCTTGTGCCTTGGCGAAAAGTCGGGTTCTGTGCTTGCATGGCTAAAGCGGTTCCATGGGCATACGATCTGACAGTCATCACAGCCGAATATGCGGTTGCCTATTTTGCTTCTAAGGGCTTCGGGAATCGCGCCCTTCAATTCGATGGTGAGGTACGAAATACACTTGCGCCCATCTAGTACGTAAGGGCCAACGAATGCTTCGGTTGGGCAAATGTCGAGGCAAGCTGTGCAGCGACCGCAGTGTTCTTCGGTGTAGGGTGGGTCGATTGGCAGCGGGAGGTCGGTGTATATTTCGCCTAAAAAAAACCAAGAGCCCGCTTGCCGGTTAAGGATCATTGTGTTTTTTCCGAACCAGCCCAAGCCGGACTTTTGCGCGAGTGCGCGCTCAAGTACCGGTGCGCTGTCGACGAAGGCACGAAAGTCATGCTCACCTGCTAATTCACGAATTCCTGCGATCAGCTTTTTTAGTCTGGAACGGATGAGTTTGTGATAGTCGCGGCCGAGGCTGTAGCGTGAGATATATGCTTTGTCGTTTTGCTTCAACAAGAGTGCGGGGTCTTCCGGGTCGGACATATAATCCATTCGTACCGAAATGACGCGAATCGTGCCGGGGATAAGTTCGTTAGGTGTCCAGCGCTTCGACCCATGCCGCGCCATGTAATCCAATTCGCCATGATAGTCCTGATCCAGCCAATCCTTATAGCGCTGGGCATGCTCGCCAAGATCCGCATTGCTGATACCAAGCTGTTGAAACCCAAGCGCTTTTGCCAAGGTAACAATTTCAGCTTTCAATGCGACGGCGTCTGAGTCCTTTAATGTCATAAATTTCATGTGCTCTGTCGTGAACAATCAGGATTGTTTTGCTATGCTTTACAGTCAACTAGGAAGACATGTTGATAATATTTCTAGCCTTATTTTGCATGGGCGATAAGGGAATAAATTACTACATGTCTGTTTGTGGCTATTTAACGCAACATAAAGAAGTACCTTGCCGTGTCGCAATATTGTATCGAACTAAAGGGTGAAAGCGATACCCAAGCGCTTGGCGCGGAGTTAGCTGCGCTTATGCAGGCTTCCGGCTTGCCTTTGACAGTGGTGCACCTTTCGGGCGACTTGGGTGCGGGCAAAACAAGCTTGAGTCGTGGAGTGTTGTCTGCTTTGGGGCACCGTGGTGCAGTTAAGAGCCCGACCTATACTCTGGTCGAAAATTATGAACTTGCAACGTTCAGTGTTTACCATTTCGACCTTTATCGGCTGGGTAACCCTGAGGAGCTTGAGTTTATGGGCATCAGGGATTATTTTGCCGAGCCTGAAGCTGGCGCACAGCGCGTAGTTTGCTTAGTGGAATGGCCGGAAAAAGGAGAAACGTTCATTCCCATGCCAGACCTAGCTCTTCGGCTAAACGTGGAGGGCCGGGGGCGGAGACTTATGTTGAGCAGTGAGAACCCGGCTTTATCCGCTATGATAGAACGATATATTTCCAGTGAACGAGTGGTCAGCAAAACATGCTAAGAAGTTACTTTGAGCGACAGGTAGCAACTGAGACCAGTGAGGCGAGGGAGGGGCGTTCGCCTGCCTTAATGCTGCAAGTGCTGGTGCTGGTGTTTCTATTTGTGGCGTCCTGCCTTGTTAATGCGGCGGCGTCAACGATAAATAATGCCCGTTTGTGGGATGCGCCAGACCACTCGCGTTTGGTGTTGGAGTTGTCTGGGCAGGTGGAGCATCAGGTAATGATGTTGTCTAACCCGGATCGCCTCGTTCTGGATATCCGCAATGCGAAGAAGAAAGCCCGCTTTGAAAAGCTTGATTTTAGTAAATCCCCGATCAAAAGCATCCGCAGTGCGCGCAGAAACGAAAATGATTTACGGATTGTCTTGGATTTGAACCAGGCAGTTAGACCAAAGAGCTTTTTATTAAAGCCTAATGATCAATATGGCGATCGTTTGGTCGTTGATTTGTATTCGGCAAAAGAAGCGCCGGTTGCACGCCGCTCAGCGTCGCCAAATGTCGTGGAGTTTAGTAAGCGCGATATCGTCATTATGATTGACCCGGGGCATGGGGGTGAAGACCCGGGCGCGATAGGCCCCAACCATGTCAGGGAGAAAGATATCGTACTCGCTATTTCCAAAGAGCTGGCACGCTATCTGAATGAGAAGCAGGGTTTTAAGGCGTTTTTGACACGCAATGATGACTACTACGTTGGTTTACGAAAACGAACCAGCATTGCACGAGAGCGTAATGCTGATTTGTTGGTGTCGGTGCACGCTGACGCGTTTATTAAAGCGCAAGCGAACGGAGCCTCAGTGTTTGCATTGTCTAACAGGGGGGCTTCCAGTGAAACCGCCCGCTGGCTGGCGCAAAAAGAGAATGCGGCTGATCTGATCGGTGGCGTGGGTGGTGTTAGCCTCGAAGATAAAGATGATGTGTTGGCGGGCGTGTTGTTGGACTTGTCCTCAACCGCGAGCCTGAAAGCGAGCTTGGGTGTGGGTGACCATGTTTTACGTTCGATTGGTGGGGTTTCTCGATTGCATAAAAACCGTGTGCAGCAAGCGGGTTTTGTGGTGCTGAAATCACCAGACATTCCTTCCATATTGGTGGAAACGGGATTTATCTCGAACCCTGCGGAGTCTCGTCGGCTTAAGACGCGAAAATATCAACGTCAGATCGCGCGCTCTATTGCCTCCGGTGTCGAAGGTTTCTTTACCCAGTCGCCCCCGCCCGGAAGTTATTTGGCCTGGAAGCAAAATCCTTCTTCACCGGGGGGGACGGTGGTGGCCCAGAGTGGTGAAAGGCATAAAGAGTATGTCGTTAAGCGGGGCGATACACTGTCTCATATTGCTAGTAAGAATGCCGTGAGCGTCAATGACTTGCGCAGTATCAATGGTTTAAGATCAGACCAGTTACGTGTGGGCCAACAATTGCGCGTGCCAGCTTCGTAGTTCATTTCCGTCACTTTATCGTTTGAAGTTCTGCCACGGCTTGCGCTTGAGGCTGAACTAAAAGAAAATGACGCGATAATTTTCTCTTTCACTTTGTGAAGTCACCCAGCGCTGTATGCAGTGCGTAATTAACTCAGTTTTCTGTATGTTATGACTCAGATTCATAAGCTTTCGGCGCGTCTTGCTAACCAGATAGCCGCTGGAGAAGTAGTAGAGCGCCCCGCATCCGTCGTTAAGGAACTGCTGGAAAATTCGCTCGACGCAGGAGCGAACAAAATCTCGGTGCAAGTCGAAGCGGGTGGGGTTAAACGAATTCAGATTCGTGATGATGGCGTTGGCATGGAGAAAGATGACTTGCCTTTGTCACTGAGTCGTCACGCGACCAGTAAAATTGAGTCCTTGGATGACCTTGAAGCAGTCGCGACACTGGGCTTTCGTGGCGAAGCACTGGCATCTATCAGTTCGGTGTCCCGCTTGGTCATCAGTTCGAAAACGGAGCATGCAGAGCAGGGTTGGCAGGCGGTAACCGAAGGCCGAGATATGGCCGCTAAGTTGAGCCCGGTCGCGCATAACCGGGGTACGACAGTCGAAGTAAGAGATTTGTTTTTTAATACGCCCGCTCGCCGCAAGTTCCTGCGCACAGAAAAGACCGAATTTAACCATCTCGAAGAAGTGCTAAAACGGCAGGCCCTGAGTCGTTTCGATGTTGGTTTTGAGTTAAGCCATAACGGCAAGACGGTGCACAGTTTGCGCTCGGCAGCGATCCTGCGCGATAAAGAGCAGCGAGTTGCCTCGCTTTGCGGTCGCCCTTTTATGGAAAATGCAGTACAGATAGATGTTGAAGCATCGGGCTTGAAACTGTGGGGCTGGGTTGCACTGCCGACGTTTTCTCGGAGTCAGGCTGACTTACAGTACTTTTATGTCAATGGTCGGGTGATTCGCGATCGTCTGGTGACCCACGCAGTAAAACAAGCATATCGCGATGTGCTGTATCATGGTCGTCATCCTGCGTTTGTGTTGTATCTAGAGCTGGACCCTGCCTTAGTCGACGTGAATGTGCATCCGACCAAGCACGAAGTGCGGTTTCGAGATGGACGGCTGGTGCACGATTTTATTTTTCGCAGTTTGCATAAAGCCTTGGCAGACGTGCGGCCTGAAGACAAAGCAGAGGGGGCGTTGAATGCAAGTTCAGAGCGCTTTGCTGAAGGCTTTGGTGCGAGTCAGGATAGAAGCGCCTTGGCGAACCCGGTTGAGCCTTTAGCGGCGCAGCCCAGCTTTGGCTCACAAGCGAGTATGACCTTGGCGGCGCTTCCCGGTAGAACAGAAGTCAGAGACTATATGGCTGGCTATGGCGCGCTGCGCCCCGATACGGAAAGTTCTTCGGGTGACCCGTCGGCGAGTCCAGCGGCCTCAGGGTTTGGTGAAAGTGCACCTCCTGATTATGCTGATTGCCCGCTTGGTTTTGCCATCGCGCAGTTACATGGTATCTACATTCTGGCGCAGAATGCATCTGGAATGATCATCGTCGATATGCATGCAGCGCACGAACGTATTACTTACGAACGTATGAAAACCTCATTTTATTCGTCTGGTATTCAGGCGCAGCCCTTATTGGTACCGATGAGCTTGGCAGTTAGCCAGAAAGAGGCAAACGTGGCCGAAGAGTGTGGGGAAGAGTTGCAGCGCTTTGGACTGGTGCTTGAACGATCCGGCCCTGAAAGCGTGGTTGTCAGGCAGGTGCCGGTTCTGTTGCAGAATGTAGATGTTTCTATGCTGGTGAGAGATATGTTGAGCGATATGATTGCCGAAGGCTATTCCGATCAGTTGGAGGCACGAGCAAATGAGTTGATGTCGTCTATGGCTTGTCACGGTTCGGTACGCGCGAATCGAAAGCTGACCATTCCCGAAATGAATGCCTTGCTCCGAGACATGGAAGAGACTGAGCGCAGTGGCCAATGTAATCACGGGCGCCCGACCTGGACAGCATTAACGATGGGCGAATTGGATAAGCTCTTTTTAAGAGGCCGCTGAGGTGTCTGATGTAGCTCTACCTCCGGCGATATTTCTTATGGGGCCGACCGCTTCGGGTAAGACGGATCTCGCCATCGCCTTAACCAAGGTATTGCCCTGCGATATTATTAGCGTCGATTCAGCTTTAATATACCGGGGAATGGATATCGGCTCAGCCAAGCCGGATGCCGCTACTCTGGCTGAGGCCCCTCATCGTTTAATCAACATTAAAGACCCTGATGAGAGTTATTCCGTAGCTGAGTTTTATCGCGATGCGCTAGCTGAAATGCAGGAAATTTCTGCCCGTGGCAGAATCCCGCTGTTAGTGGGCGGGACGATGATGTACTTTCGGGTTCTTCGAGATGGTATTGCTGCCTTGCCTTCGGCGAATGAGGCGGTCAGGGTGGAAATCAATAAAGAAGCCGAGATCCATGGCTGGGCGCACCTGCATGCTCAGTTGCAAACAGTCGATCCGGTGTCGGCCAAAAGAATCAAGCCAAGTGATACCCAGCGCCTTCAGAGGGCGCTGGAAGTCTATCGCGTGAGTGGTAAAACCCTAACCGAGTTCTGGCAGGCGCAAGAAAAACCCTCTCCGGATTCTGTAGTTAAAAAAAATCGCACTGGAAATGACGACAAAGCCGATTACACTAACTGTGGTGGGGGGCTTTTGCCAGTTCCTTATCGCTTAGTGCAGTTTGCCATTGCACCAAAAGAAAGAGCATTATTACATGAGCGTATCGCTCAGAGATTCCGTATAATGCTCGCGGAGGGTTTTGTGCATGAGGTTGAAACTCTGTATAAGGCCGGCAAATATAGTGCGGATTTGCCTTCCATGCGCTGTGTTGGGTATCGGCAGGTTTGGGATTATCTCGACGGCAAGCTCGATTATGAGCAGATGGTTGAACGCGGGATAATTGCGACACGCCAGCTGGCAAAAAGACAGCTTACATGGTTGCGTTCATGGCCAGACCTTCGCTGGCTTGAGACCGGTGATGTAAATAATTTAGATAAACTATTGAAATATTTTGAAAATGCCGCATCTTAAGCTGGTATACGTGTCAGCAGAAAGACAGCAAATAATTAAGATTATAAAGTACCAGGAGATAACAACATGTCTAAGGGCCATTCACTACAGGATCCATACTTGAACGCATTGCGCAAAGAGCGCGTACCAGTATCTATCTTCCTTGTTAATGGAATTAAATTGCAGGGGCAAATCGAGTCGTTTGACCAGTTCGTCATTCTGCTAAAAAATACAGTTAGCCAAATGGTATACAAGCATGCGATATCGACTGTTGTGCCGGCGCGGAATGTTCGTATAGCAGCGCCTGCAGACGAGCAAGAAGGTAACGGCTAATTTTTACATATCGAATATTTTGTACCTTTCTTTATACCAAGACTGTGGTCTTTAACTGTTTGAGATCCTCGCGTGTTTGATAGGCCAGATACGGGAGAGCGTGCAGTCTTGGTGCACATTGATTTTACCACCGAGAGCGAACGGGAAGACCCGGAAGAATTCAAGGAGCTAGTAAAATCTGCGGGCGTTGAAGCCGTAGAGCTAGTGACCGGTTCGCGCCATCAAGCAAGCGCCCGCTATTTTGTTGGTAGTGGCAAGCTTGAAGAAATCGAGTTTGCATTATTGCAGAACGAAGCAGATGTCGTGCTGTTTAATCATGCGCTCTCTCCCAGTCAGCAACGAAACCTCGAAGCCAAGCTTGAATGCAGAGTGATCGACAGAACCGGAGTCATCCTCGATATATTCGCCCAGCGCGCCCGTACTCACGAAGGAAAGCTTCAGGTAGAACTTGCCCAGCTCGAATATATGTCGACTCGCCTTATACGCGGGTGGACACACCTGGAGCGTCAGAAAGGCGGGATTGGGCTCAGGGGCCCGGGCGAGACTCAGCTGGAATCAGACCGTCGGCTACTTCGAGCACGTATCAAGTCTATTAAGCAGCGCCTCGAAAAAGTACGTAAACAGCGGGATCAAGGTCGAAGGGCCAGAACACGGGCCGAAATACCCACGATTTCGCTGGTTGGCTACACCAATGCGGGTAAATCCACCTTGTTTAACCGCGTGACGGAATCGGAAGTCTATGCTGCCGATCAGTTGTTTGCCACCTTGGACCCGACACTGCGCAAACTCGACTTGCCCGACGTGGGACGAACGATTCTTGTCGATACTGTAGGCTTTATTCGTCACCTGCCTCACAAGCTGGTGAATGCCTTCCGTGCAACGCTCGAAGAAACCTGTAATGCGACGCTTTTGCTGCATGTGATCGATTGCCACGATGAAAACCGTCTCGAGAACATCGAACAGGTAGACACTGTTTTGGCAGAAATAGGTGCAGATGAAGTCCCAACGCTTAAAGTCTATAACAAACTGGACTTGCTCGCCGAACGAGAGCCAAGAATCGACCGTGATGAAGATGGCGTTCCGCAACGTGTTTGGGTTTCAGCTCATACCGGAGACGGTCTGGACTTGCTCTACGACGCGATTTCTGAATTGCTAAGTGGCGAAATTATTCAGCAGCAGATCGTACTTGAGTCTGGTCAGGGTAAATTGCGTGCGCTGCTGTACGAAGCAAATGTCGTATTAAGCGAGAGCTACGACGAGCAGGGACGACCATGCTTGGAGTTTAGAATGCAACGCGTCGACTACCTTAAACTGCTGCGTGAATCTGCGTTGAACGAAGCAGACGTCACTCTGATTTGAAGCTGTGTTTGTGGCGAACAAACTAGCTTTCTCCACTATAAAGGTAAGCCAAACACCCAAACCAGTTGCGCTAGCCCTGCTAGCGCACCTAATACCCCC
>JBFJVR010000090.1:0-8416 GCA_041624095.1 Oleiphilaceae bacterium | reverse complement strand
GACCTGAACGACTTGTCCGATATTTACGAACGAATCCTGATCTCCTTGTTAGCCTAGACGCGTTAAACGCAAGAGTGAGAAATGAACAAACTGATCTGCCCCGTTTGCCTGGATTCTCTCAAGCGCACTGACGACCACAAAAGCATGGTGTGCGCCCAAGGGCATCTGTTTGACTTTGCCAAGCAGGGCTATATCAACCTGCTGCTTAGTCACCAGAAAAAAAGCAAACAACCGGGAGACAATGCCGATATGGTTGCAGCTCGGCGTGATTTCCTGAACGGAGGGCATTATCAGGGTTTGGCCAATAACATCGTCAAACTGATATGCGAGCTTGAAACCCACGCGCGTAGTAGCGAGACACTTTGTTTTACCGACATAGGCTGCGGAGAAGGCTACTACACCACAATGATCCACTGGGCCCTTGAACAACAGCTCTCGCCTGCCAATGCACTTGCGGCACATTCCCCTCCCCTTATAAGCAGCGGTGTTGACGTGTCGGCACATGCTATTAAGGCCGCGTGTAAGCGCAGCAAAGCCTTGCAATGGATCATTGGCAACGGGCACCGGCTACCGATCGAGAATCACTCACAAGATCTCGCCAGCTGCCTGTTTTGCCGCCCTGATTTTAGTGAAGCGGCGCGCATTCTTAAGCCCGGCGGGCACTTTATTACTGTCAACAGCGGAGCAAAACATCTCATTGAGTTACGCGAAGCGCTGTACGAAAAAGTCAAAGTTGAATCTAATCAAATAGCCGAACAGCATGACACGCCAGAGGGCTTGTCGAGCCAGCTTCAGCACCAAGCGCAACATGTTTTTAAGAACGTCATCACCCTCAATTCATCTCAACACATTCGACAATGCCTGATGATGACGCCACACTACTGGCGGGCTTCGCCAGCTAAAAAGAAGCAGCTAGAAGCGCTCGAAAAGCTTGAATTGACACTCGATGTCGTGATCGACCACTATCAGACGCCTGACCATGCCCGCTGAAAAACCACCGCATACGCAATACTTCAAATACTTCATATTTGGTGCGATCACCTTTTTACTTGGCATCGGCACAGTAGTCTACGTCAACTTGCTATTACCCGCCTCGACAAAACAGGAAGTACTCGCTGCCATCGGTTTAGTTCTGGGTATACCCGGTGGACTGCTTGCCTTTTATTGCTATATCCGTATGCTCATCGCTCGCATACAACACTTTTTTGAACGTTGATACGACACTTAACACAAGAGCACCGGAATGACTGAACAAGCGCGACAACCCGATATCGAAGTCTACCTGAAGCTGGCAAATGCCGAACTCATTGAGAACTGGCTTAGCAATCACTTTGCTGCGCATGACTTGCCGCGGCTAAACGACATCGCCTTCAGCAAGGGTCAGGCTATCGAAGGCTCTGTAAGCAATAGCGAAGGCAAAACTACAGCACTACTCATCACCCCCCACGCAGCCGGCAAGGCCTTTTGCAGCATCTGGTTTAAAACCAACATCACCCCATGGAACAATGACCTAGAGTGTGCCGAATGCATACTGGAGAGCAATGATATTGAAGTTCGCTGTTCCGCTTCGGGTTGGGAAGAAAGCGAAGAAACACATAGTGAACAGTGGTGGCAACTTAGCCGTAACGAAAAAAGGCTTATCCCGTGGGGATAAGCCTTTTTCATTTACCGATGACGTACTTAGCAGAACTTAGTCGGCAACAGAAACATTCTCTGCCTGTAAGCCTTTATCACCTTCGGTGATGTCAAAACGTACCGCTTGCCCCTGTCTTAAGGAGCGACGACCACGACCTCTGATAGAGCGAAAGTGAACGAACACATCATCGCCAGCTTCGGTAGTAATAAACCCAAATCCTTTGTTGACGTTGAACCACTTCACGGTGCCGCGATCTTTACCTTCGGCGCCATCATCAGCGTCATCGTAATCACCTTCGATTTCTTCGGCAACACTGCTGGTCGGTTTAACAAACACGATCGCCAGCATGGCAGCAATTACAAACAGCACCCAGCTCACAACATAGAAATTTGGGCCCCGATCTGTCGACAGAAACTCCATTGCGCTCATGGCACCAGGTAAACCTGAACCTGCATCAAGCGCGAGTAGCAAAAGGTAAGGAAATGGCAGCGCGACAATGGCGCTAACGAATAGTTTTTTGGAAACACTTTGTGAAGACATGAAATGATCTCTTAAATAACATCTGAAAATTATCCGGGACCTCGAAACCCTCGAGGTAAACTTCCCGGCAACAAAAAATGGCACGCTAAACATAAGCCAAAACAGCAAGGCCGATGCTGACCCAGTAAAATCATTAACTGATAGATATGGTCCGATACCACCGCAGAATTTTTGCACCTAAATAATTCAGCAAAAACCCCGCGCAGCATGATAACAGATTTTTCAATTCGTATAAGAACTAAAACTGCTCCAGCCAAAGCCGCATTTCATCTGCTGTTTGCTGCCAGCTTTTCTCGAACAAAATCTCATGCAGGGCGCCCTGAACCAACTGGCGTTTGCGGTGATTCATCGACAAATTATCGTACAGACGCTCGCTCACCCAGGGCTCAACCAGCGCATCGCCCTCGCCATGCCAAATAGCTAAGGGAGTCGAAATGGAGGGGGCTTCATGACGCACACGCTTTATGGTTTTAAGGTACTCTACAAACCAGCGCGCCGTTACCTTGCCGTGTGTATAGGGGTCATTTGCATAAGATTGCACTACCTCCTCGTTAGCACACACGATGGAAGCATCTATGTCGTTACTCAAGCTAAGCGTCGGAACCCAGGTACTGAGCGCTTTACTCAACCACACCTTATATTTGGGGACCGGATATGACACATCGGCAGCAGGACCACTTAGAGCCACCGCTCTAAAGCGATTAGGGTAGTTCAGCAAGTGCAAAAGACTGATCATGCCTCCCATAGAGTGCCCCATCAGGTATTGGTGCTCCGTCTCAACGCTCTGCCTGACCTGTTCCAGATCACGCGCGTAATCCGACCAGCGTACCACATGACCTCGACTGCCCTCAGACTTACCATGCCCTCGGTGATCCAAAGCATGTACTTCGTAACCTTGCCCAGCAAACCAGCGCGCCAGATTGTCATAGCGCCCGGCATGCTCACTCCAGCCATGAGCTAACACAATTGCTGCATGCGCCTTGGGCGGAACCCAGCGATAAACATGCAATGCCAAGCCATCATCTGCGCGGCATTGTTCCTGAAAAACCTTCACGAGCTTGTCCTTTATTTTTTGTTATTTGACATCCCTTACAACATTTAACTACCTGCGCAATTTGACTCCTTTTGGCCAGGCGGTGGTATTCTAGCCCAAGCCAACTGAAACGCACAGGCATATCGGGGCTCAATCAGGTCAAATATGTGCAAAAAAAGCCATGCCCAGTGAGGCAGCTAAACCGAGCATCACACAAGCAATAACACCGTCCAGAACACGCCACGCCCGCTGACTACTCAATACCGGTGCCAAATAACGTGCACCGTAGGCAAGTGAATAAAACCAAAGACCCTAAGCCATGCCGGCACCAAGCACAAACCATATTCGCTGCTCGGGGGCTAAAGCGCCGCCGATTGCCCCCACCAGCACAACGGTATCGAGATACACATGAGGGTTAAGCAGGGATAAGGCCAAACTTGTAATGATTGCAGACCAGACCGAACCCAAGTGCTGCGTTTCTCGCCCCAACGCTTGCGGTTTTAAGGCCGAATAAAAAGCGCGCATGGCATAGCCTGTAAGAAACAAGGCACCGCCGGCCGTTGCCAACTGGAGATACAACACATCTTGTTGAATGATGGCTCCTAGGCCTGCCACACCGGCAACAATCAGCACGAAATCAACCACGAAACAAGTACTGGCTATCACCCCCGGGTACTGTTTACGAATCCCCTGGTTTAGCACAAACGCATTTTGCGCGCCGATAGCAACTATCAAGCTGCCACCGGTCAGAAAACCTTTCAACAGAGGGAGTTCACTTAACATCATTAAATGGTTTCCATTGTAGTAAAAAGCACCAAAGCACCACACTCGTCACCAAAGCGCCAAAACAACTAAGCCGAGGTACGCCACTATCTTCATTAGCAATACCTGCAACACGGAGAAATAGCAGATGCGAGAATCGCGTTCACTCCGGCGAGTGCCGCTATAAAGTGCTTTACTCAAGCGCGCCCTAACAGCTCATTGCTGTATAATCGCTTTGCATTACATGGTTTCCATTCATTAAACGCAAGCATAAATCGGAGTGATACGTGGCAAAAATTCAAATCATTGTCGGCACCGTCATGGGTACTGCCCAAGGTATAGCTGAACACCTGCAAAAGCACCTGCATCAGGTTGAGGCCGGTAAGCATCAGGTGAGTATTAATCTGAGACCCAAGCTTGCGGATCTAACGCGCGATGAAAACGAATTTTTACTTTTTTGCACTTCGAACACCGGCAACGGAGACCTGCCAGATAATATCGCACCGCTTTTCGTTGCTTTGAAGACGGAATTCCCGCGCATTGCCTACCGCAAGTATGCATTGATCAACCTCGGTGACAGCTCCTACCCGACTTTCGGCGAAGCCGGGCAGCAACTCGATGAGGCTCTCATGGACATCGGTGCAGAGCGCATCGGTGAACCGCTGTTAATTGATTCCAGCGTCGAACGCTACCCGCAAAAACTGGCACTCGAATGGGTTTACACGCGACTCGACGAGTTTAGTTAGGCTTGCTTAAAAAGAACATTCCACAACCATAAAGCGAGGCAAGCTTGCTCGAACATCGCGAGTCAAAACCTTTACTTTTTGGGAGAATGGTTCATATTTCAATTGTTAGCGCACAGAAAACGGCACTTCTTCTCGCTTGGGATACCGAAACAATGGTGAACAGCCAAGATATAAATCCATTCCACAAACTGGCTAGCGTCGCCATAAGCATTATTCTTGCATTGTCCGTTTTTCACCCCGCCACACTTCGCGCCTGTAGCTACTTAACAATAAACGGCAGTGATGGTTGGTACCCTTACTTCTATAGAACAGACGACCAAGCAAAGGGTTTGGCTCTCGAATTCGCGATGGCCGCTACTAAACCCACAAGGATCCCTGTCACTTTGGGGGACGGAGGTATTCCCTTAAAAAGACTGCTACTTCAACTTGAAAGTGGCTCATTGGACATTCTCGCAGGCGCAACGCACTCTCTGCAACGCGCTAAAGCTTTCCATTTTTCGCCCCCTGTTTCAGAAATCAATCTCAAAGTATTTACTCGAAACAATGCCGCGTTTCGATTCAACAGCATGCGCGACTTATTGCAAAAACGGGGCGCAAAAATATTAGGTATGAATCTAGGTGATGAAGCAAACACTTTCGCCCATCAGAATCTAGTGATTGACGAAACCATTTCTGTATACTCGCTTTTTAAGATGCTTGAAGTTGGTCGTGTTGACTATATCATTATGCCCGAATATGCGGGTGTGAAATTTATCAAAGATAACCAACTTACATCCCGTGTCGCCATGCTTGAAGGCACATTTTCGGCTATCAACGTACACATAGCGCTAAGCAAAAACTCTGTGTGCCAAACGGCTCTGGCAACGATGATGAACACCTTTCCCAAACTCCGGGCCTCGGAATCCTTTGAGCGAATAAAACAACGCTATCTTTCTCCCAGCCTTCTAGCCCCTCTTTCTTCTACAAAACAAGATCACGCCTTATGAAAACCTTTCCTGGCATACATATCTTACTTCTAACTATTTTTTCTACCTTTATGGCGACCCTGGCCAGCGCGACGGCCCTAAATAACAGTTTATCGATGTTTGAGCAAAAGGAAGCGGAAACATCATCGTCAAAAAGGCTAATACAACTATTCGACTCACCACTATCGACCAGCGTACTAACCAGCGAAGACATAAATAACTCAGGTACCACCAGCATTCCCGAATTGCTAAGACTGATGCCAGAACTCATTGTTCGTGAACTGACGAACGGACAATATGAAGTCTATATTCGCGGCCATGAGAATACCCCTAGAAGCAAAACATTAACCAATATGATGGGGCAAAATGCACTGGTCATGATTGATGACCGGGTGGTGTTCGATTACTTTCTCGGCGGCATGTTCTGGGAAACGCTCCCTATTCATGTTGCCGATATTGAACGAATTGAAGTGGTTCGAGGGGCTGTTTCAGCGATGTATGGCCCCAATGCCTTAACGGGTGTAATACATATTAAAACTAAACGCCCGGCGGACCATATACGTCCCAGCGCTGACCTAAGCTTCACAATCGGAAATCATGGTACTCAAATCGCTCAAATAGCCGCTCAACAAAGCCTGAGAGGCCACCAGTGGCGTGTGAGCGCGTTTTCGGAACAACGAAACCGTTTCCAATCAACCTACTATAACTATGCGACACAACAATATGACTCTCCCGAAAGCTTTGCGGGGACGCCGGCTGTCAGAATTTTCGATGATCGGAAGAAAGCTCGCGACATAAGCAGTGCCAGTATATATATTGCTAATCACCCCGCGAGCCTTCTAGCTTACGACTTTAGCTATGCCTATCAGGAGTCTGAAGTGCACAAAGGCCACTTGAGTGGCAGAGTAACACCCTTTAACTTGAGTCAAAATCGCAGTGATGCCATTAACCTGAAGATGAACTACCTTGATTGGTATCTGCGACTCAGCCATCACCAAGGTCGTCAGACCAACCCGCTCATCAAAACTTTTGACTATACCTTTAATATCAGCCAGGCAAGCTTGGAATATGAGTACCGCATCCCCAAATGGGTGCTGCGCCCTGGCATTCGGCTGGATAACATTAACGCAGACGGTCATTTTATGAGCGGCGACCAGAGTTTGCGAAATAAAACGCTATTATTTCTCACCGAATATGCGCCCACTATGCGAACTAAATTGATCGCTGCGGCCAGCCAAGACAAGTACAACGCCCCCGACAAAAGCTACACCAGCTACCAATTACTTGCTACACATAAACTGAACGATACAACTCTGATCCGTGCGGGTCGCCATAAGTCTAACCGAAGCGCATTTATGGTGGATCAGTTCTTAGATTTCGATGTAAATCTGAGCCCCTCTGCGCGGCAAGAGTATAGTTCAGATAGAAATGCGCCCTTGGCCGTTTTTGTCAATCACGAACTCGGCCTTCGACAACAGCTAGGCTTATACAGCTGGATTGATTTTAGCCTGTTTTATACACAGTCTGAAAAGCACAACGCATATGTACAGCAGAACTCATTCACAAGTGGCTCCCAGACCGTCATACCGTTTCACCTACAAGTATTCGATACCCGTGTCACACAGCGCGGAGCGACTATAGACTGGCACTACGACGTAGAACAATGGAAGCTAAACATATTTGCCACTTGGCAGGACACCAAGATAGATGATCAGTACGGCATACTAATAGAGCCTATTTCTTATTCAGACCAAAACGATACCACCACCCCTAGATTCTATGGTGGTGCACAGATTAACTGGGCAATCCAAGCCAATTGGAACTTTAACTCTTCACTCTACTTTATGGACAAATACGAAATAAGCCTACAAACTCCACCCTTTATCCACAAAACGGCTTTTACAACACTAATTAACGCTACTATTCGGCACTCCTTTAGTGAAACAACCTCAGCATCTATCTCGATACGTAACCTCAGTAATAGAACACAAAGCCAGTACTACTTTACCGATCACATTAAACCCGGCTTATTTCTAGGTCTAAAGATGCGACTCGATTAGCTTGTTTCATAACTCAATTGCCCCGTCTCCCTTCTTTCTTCTCCCTTCATACATTTCCCTGCTCCCAAACATTACCAATTGGCTAAACAAGACGAAAGTGTCGACTGAAACATGACACACAGTCACGTACTGAGTAAGATTGAATCAAATGACAACAAAAGCTATTTTAGAATGAATCGCATAGCCACAATCTTCCTCGCATTATCTGCCTCACTGTTGGTTAATCCATCGACGACTTGGGCCGTTTCACCACCGCAAGTAAACGAGAACCTCGTCCCCTTGCTAGCATGTGTCTGGGATCCATTAGGCAAGGCCGGGCCCGCTCAACAAATCATGAAAGAGGCAAAAATTGTCGCTTATGGTTGGGGTATCGACTTGGATTACGTGGTCTACAGCGACGAGCGGGTCGCCATAGACGAGTTCAAACTGGGCCGCTGTGATGCAGTGAACATGCTGGGGTTTCGCGCGCGCGAATTTAACACCTTTACCGGTAGCCTCGGGGCAATTGGGGCAATTCCCAGTTATGAACATCTCGGTGTGGTGATTAAAAGTATCAGCTCCCCCAAGGCAGCCAAACTAATGCGCGTGGGCGAATACGAGATTATGGGCATTGGCCCGGCGGGGGCGATTTTTATGTTCACCCGCGACCGCAGTATTATGCTCCCCGAAGAGTT
>JBFJVR010000089.1:0-8444 GCA_041624095.1 Oleiphilaceae bacterium | reverse complement strand
GTTTGCGATCTTTGTTGGCGCCATTACTGCGCTCGCCGCATGGGAGTGGGCAAATTTATCCGGCTTTGTTTCACCGCAAGCACGGGTTACTTACGCGGCGGTGATTGCCGGGCTATTGGTGCTAAGCGAGGGCTTATCCATTGTAAGCCTGATGCTGCCAGCTATGCTGTGGTGGTTTGCCGCCTGTGTGTTGGTAATGACATACCCGTCTACAGTAGCGAGTTGGCGTTCTCCGTGGTTTAAGTTACTGATTGGTGTGCTGGTACTGGTGCCGTTTTGGAAGGCACTCGTTTTTGTGCGAAATGCTACGCTGATGCCCTTACCTGAATTGAGTTCGCTTTGGCTCATTCTATATATGCTGTTGTTGGTGTGGGCGGCTGATGTGGGAGCGTACTTTTCAGGTAAAGCCTGGGGTAAGCGTAAACTGGCGCCAAACGTGTCGCCCGGTAAGTCATGGGCGGGTGCATGGGGAGGTGTAGCAAGCTCCGTCATACTGGCGCTTGTTGCGTCTTTTTGGCTCGGGTTAAGCACGAAGGATACGGCGGTGTTACTGTGTGCCAGCGTATTTACAGCGGCTATTTCAATTATGGGTGATCTCGCCGAAAGCATGTTCAAGCGCCAGCGAGGCATTAAGGATAGCAGCCAGTTATTACCCGGCCATGGCGGGGTGTTGGATCGTATTGATAGCCTGACTGCCGCCGTACCAGTATTTGTCAGCATACTTTTGATTATTGGTTGGTTGTAGTTCGCGTGAATGTAAAAAATGTTTGTATCCTGGGTGCGACGGGTTCGATCGGCCTGAATACCCTTGATGTTATTGCGCGCCATAGCGAAAAGTTCAAACCTTATGTGTTGACGGCCAACCGGAATGCCGAAGAAATGCTGGCCCTATGTAAGCAATACCGCCCTCGTTATGCGGTGATGGCAGCTGAGTCAGCTGCTCAGGATTTGCATCAGTTGGTGCAGGCAAGTCAACTAGAGGTAGAGGTGCTGGGTGGGCCCGGTGCCTTGATTGATGTCGCGGCGCTCGACGAAGTCGATATTGTGATGGCGGCCATTGTCGGGGCCGCCGGTTTAAGACCGAATTTGGCAGCGGCGCGCGCGGGCAAGAAGGTTCTATTGGCGAATAAAGAGTCGCTGGTGATGTCCGGCGAGCTGTTTATGAAAGAGGTCAGAGATACGCAGGCACAACTTTTGCCCATCGACAGCGAGCATAATGCGATCTTCCAATGTTTGCCGACGGGTTACCAGTGTGGAGAGGGTATCGCTGCCGATATACGGCGAATATTACTGACCGCTTCTGGTGGGCCGTTCCGCAATTTCGATGCAGCTGCGCTCAAAGCAGTGACCCCCGCGCAGGCTTGCCGTCATCCAAATTGGAGTATGGGGCAAAAAATATCAGTCGATTCTGCCTCGTTGATGAATAAAGGTCTGGAGTTGATAGAAGCCTGCTGGTTGTTCGACGTGAGGCCTGATGACATAGAAGTGCATATCCACCCTGAAAGCATCATACATTCCATGGTTGAATATACTGATGGCTCGGTTCTGGCTCAAATGGGTAATCCTGACATGCGAACGCCTATCGCCTATGGTCTGGGTTGGCCTGAAAGGCTTGAATCCGGCGTTGCTTCGCTCAATTTATTCGAATTGGCCTCCTTGAATTTCGAACGCCCCGATGACCAGCGTTTCCCTTGTCTGGAGTTGGCGCGTCAGGCATTTAAGGCGGGCGGAACAGCATGTGCCAGTTTGAATGCAGCAAACGAAGAAGCCGTTGCGGCATTTCTAAAAGGTAATATCCCGTTTACCTCAATCCCTGATATCATTGACGGGGTATTGGGTGGTACAGCTGTTAGGCCGGTCAATTGTGTAGAAGATGTACTAAGTGCAGATCAAAGCGCGCGTTGCGAGGCAAACCGTTTGATCTCGGGCCTTACTACAATATGAAGATGAGTCGCATTTCCTGATGGAATTCCTGCAATCAGTCCTATCGCTTATCGTGACCTTGGGGATATTGGTCACGATACATGAGTACGGCCATTTCTGGGTCGCGCGGCGTTGCGGCGTGCGTGTGTTGCGCTTTTCGGTAGGCTTCGGTAAACCTTTGTATTCCTGGTATGACAAGCACGGAACCGAATTCGCGATTGCCGCGATTCCACTGGGTGGTTACGTTAAAATGCTCGACGAGCGTGAAGCGCCAGTTGATGAGGCAGATAAACCTTTTGCTTTTACGCAAAAGCCGGTTGGTCAGCGCATCGCAATCGCTTCGGCGGGGCCCATTGCCAACTTCCTTTTTGCGATTATCGCTTACTGGCTTATGTTTATTCTAGGCTTCAATGTGCTCGCACCCAAAATAGGTGCTATCGAGCCTGAGTCGCCGGCGGCTGAGGCAGGGTTACAGCCAGGGCAAGAAATAGTCGCCGTTGAAGGGCGGGAAACGCCGGGGTGGCGAGCCGTAACTATGGAGTTGGTGAATCGTATTGGAGATAGCGGTACGATAGCCTTCGAAGCGAAAGATCATGTTGATGCGGAGTCCAGACGCTACAACCTGCACGTCACCGAATGGTTAAAAGATTCGGAACAAAAAGATCTGGTTAAAAGCCTCGGGCTTAGCCCTTATAAACCCTCTGTGCCCGCGGTGATAGGCCAAGTGCTTGAAGACGGGCCAGCACACGCGGGTGGGCTTGTAAGTGGCGATACAATTAGTCGGGTAGATGGACAAAAAATCAACGACTGGTTTGAGTTTGTTGATGTGGTAAAAGCGGCACCGGGCAAAAAACTGGCAGTAGAGGTGCTTCGTGCGAAAGGCGATGCCGGAGAAGTAAGGCTAACTCTTTCGCTTATCCCTGAATCCCGTGCTGGGGAAGACGGCGAGGTGTATGGGCGTTTGGGGGTTGGTGCTCAGGCGTTTTCGTACCCACCTGAGCTGATTCGCGAAGTACGCTATGGCCCTGTTTCAGCTTTTGCTTATGCGCTGGACCAGACCTGGAGTGACACCGTGATGACCCTGAATGCGATCAAGAAAATGATCGTAGGCTTGGTATCGCTGGATAACCTGAGTGGCCCCATCACTATCGCGCAAGTCGCGAGTCAGTCGATTAGTTCGGGCAAGGAAGAGTTTTTGCGCTTCCTGGCCTTGTTAAGTATCAGCTTGGGTATTCTGAATCTGTTGCCTATTCCCGTGCTCGATGGCGGACATATTTTGTATTACACCCTCGAAGCGATTCGAGGTAAACCACTCTCAGAGAAGTTTCAGTTGGTGGGTTTAAAAATTGGAATTTCATTTATTTTGCTGTTAATGACTATTGCTTTTTATAACGACGTCATGCGACTCCAATAATAAAAAAGTGCAAGCCGCGCTGTCCGTCATGGTCGTGCAAGTCTTTCAGCCTCTAAGGTGTTTGAATATTAATGAGTAAGCAGTTTTATTCTCGTATTGGTCTGTTTTGCCTGATCTGGCTAAGTATGTTTATGGCTTCGGCGGTGTATGCGGCCGACGACTTCGTGGTGGCAGATATACGTGTTGACGGCCTAAAGCGTGTTTCAGCGGGAACGGTGTTTAGCGAACTGCCCGTCAGTGTGGGCGAGACCGTCAATGAAGAAAGTCTGGTCGTTGCGACCAAAGCCTTATTCAAAACCGGGTTGTTCACCGATATTCAATTGGCGCGCGAAGAAAACGACTTGGTGATCATCGTTAAAGAGCGGCCTGCGATTAGCAAGATCGACATTGTAGGTAATAAGGATATTTCTGCCGATGACCTGCTTGAAGGCTTAAAAACAGCGGGTATGGCAGAGGGTAAGGTTTTTAAGCGTGTGACGCTGGAGCGTTTGGAACTGGAAATTCTTCGCTCTTATGTGGCGCAGGGCAGGTATAGCGCTTCGGTAGAGGCTGAAGTAATCGAACTGCCACGAAACCGGGTTGAAATCAAAATCAATATTGATGAAGGCGAAGTCGCGTCTATTCTGCATATCAATATTGTGGGCAATAAAGCATACAGCGACGAAGATATTATCGACCTGATGGAGCTTAAAACGCCGGGGCTTTGGTCAATATTTACCGGAGATGACAAGTATTCCAAAGAGAAACTGAGTGGTGACCTGGAGCGAATACGTTCTTTTTATCTCGATAATGGTTATATCAAATTTACCATCGAATCGACTCAGGTTTCGATCTCGCCATTTAAAGAAGATGTGTTTATTACCATCAATATTTCTGAAGGTCCGCAATTCACGGTACGCAGTTTTGACCTTAAGGGCGAGCTGATCCTCGAAGAAGATGTTTTGTCCAAGTTGGTGCTGGTTAAGCCCGGCGAAGTATTTTCGCGGCAGAAACTTACGATTTCTTCTGATTTGATTTCGCGTGCTTTGGGAGCCGAAGGCTACACCTATGCCAATGTAAATGCGATTCCTGAAACGCATGAAGACAACACCGCGTCGATTACCTTTTACGTCGAACCCGGAAAGCGTAACTATGTGCGCAGAATCAATTTCAGGGGTAATACCAATACCAAAGATGATGTGTTGCGGCAGGAAATGCGGCAGATGGAAGGTGCTTCGGCATCAACCGACCTGATCGAGGCGTCTAAAACGCGTCTCGAGCGTTTGGGTTTTTTTGGCACTGTGTCAGTTGATACGCCCTCGGTGCCCGGTGTTAGTGATCAAATCGACGTCAATTACACGGTCGAGGAGCAGTCTTCGGGTAGTTTGTCCGCCAGCCTTGGTTTTTCCCAAGGTAGTGGTTTGACCCTCGGCCTGAGTGTTTCGGAGAATAACTTTTTCGGTACAGGCAAGCGGGTGTCGTTTGGCGTTAACAGTAATAGCTCGGTCAAGTCAGCTAATTTTACCTATCAAAATCCTTACTTCACGGTCGATGGCGTAAGTCGTGGTTTCAGTGTGTTTGCGCGAAAAACCGACTTCGACGAAGACGACCGCTCAGACTATGTGCTCGATGCGACCGGCGCCTCGGTTAACTTTGGCTACCCGATTAGTAATATTGCGCGGCTGAGTTTCGGCTTGGGGTATACCAATACACGCTTGTCGGTGGGATCGACGCCGCCATTGCAAATAAAACGTTTTATCGAAGATGAAGGCAAGAAATTCGATACCTATGAACTGAACGCCGGCTGGTCGCGCAGTACCCTTAATAGGGGAATGTTCCCGACAAGTGGTTGGCGTCAGGGTTTGTCTGTTGAAGTGACCGCACCGTTCAGTGATCTATCGTTCTACAAAATGAATTATCGTTCTAATGCTTATTTCCCCTTGAATGACGATCAGGACTTTGTCTTCCGTGCGCGTAACGAAGTCGCCTATGGGGGTTCCTATGGCGATACTGACCAACTACCTTTTTACGAGCACTATTTTGCGGGTGGTATTAACTCGGTCAGAGGTTACGACAATAACTCGCTTGGTCTGAGAACTACGCCAGATGCCAGTGATTTAGGAACGGATGATCCCTTTGGTGGGGATTTGTTATTTGAAAATAGCGCTGAACTGATTTTTCCTATCCCTTTTGTTAAAGACCAGCGATCAATGCGCTTTGCATATTTTGTGGACGCAGGTAACGTATTTGATACTAATCGCGATTATGATTTTGATTTCCGTGAACTGCGTTGGTCGACAGGCTTAAGCCTGCAGTGGAACACCTTTATTGGGCCTTTGGGCTTCAGTTTTGGTAAGGCAATCAATGCAACCGAAAGTGATCAAACCCAGTTCTTCCAGTTTTCGCTCGGCCAACCGTTTTAATCATCGTGTCGTCATCGTGTCGTCGTATAAAAAGGTAAAAGGTAAAAGGTAATACTCAAGGTCTGTGCTAGCAGTTCAGGGCTTTTATAAATTGATAACCCCAAGGATCTCAGGAGGTCTAGGAATGAAAAATATCGCTTCGTTAAGTCTACTACTTATGCTTGCCTTTACCGGGTTGGTGCAGGCTGAAACAAAAATTGGGCTGATTGATATGCGCGCAGCCTTGTTTTCTTCCGATGCTGCTCAGGCCTTCACCGACAAGATGGTCAGTCAGTACAAGCAGCAGGATCTCGAAGTACGTGCAGTAGGCGAAGAGGGGCAGAAAATGGAACTGCGTCTAAAGAACGATGCCGCGATCATGAGCGATAGCGAGCGGGCCAAACTCGCTTCTGATCTTGAAGCAAAAATACAGGAATACAAGTATCTGAAAGGCAAGCTGGATAAGGCCTTGGCTGAAAAACGTCAGGAGTTTCTGACTGACTCCAAGCCCAAACTGGATCAAGCGATCAATGAAATCGTTGAGCAAGAGAAACTAGACTTGCTGCTACCGCGTGAAGCGGCCCTGTATTCAAATCAGGCAATGGATTACACGGCTAAGGTAATCGAAAAGCTCAACAAGCTGAATAAGTAGTGAGTGGGATCGTCCTTTGCCGTCAATGCCGCGGGCAAGGCGAGGGGGAAAGAACGTGAAAGAGAGAGGACTATGACTTCGTTTGATTTTACATTGGCGCAGTTGGCAGAAAAAGTGGGGGCGAAAGTGCTTGGCGATGAGTCGGCACGTATTTCGGGTTTGGCAACCATACAGTCTGCAAGGTCTAGCGAGATCAGTTTTCTCTCGAATCCGGTCTACGAAAAATACCTGCCGCAGACCAATGCGGGCGCAGTGATTCTCGCAGAATCGATGGTCGAAAAATGCCCGGTAAACGTGTTGGTACATCCCAATCCATATTTGGCCTATGCCCAGCTAACGCATTTGTGGGATACCTCGCCAATGAAGGCCGGAAATGGTGAGGGCATACATCCAAGTGCGGTAATTCACCAAACAGCCACGCTTGCTGCTGGCGTTTCTATTGGCGCGGGAGCGGTATTGGAAGCCGGTGCAGTGATAGGGGAAAATGCGGTTATTGGTGCGAATAGCTTTATCGGTCGGGATAGCGTAGTAGGTGCAGGTACTGTGTTACACCCCTCCGTGGTCTTATACCACGGGGTCAGTATTGGTGAACGTTGCATTATTCATAGTGGAGTGGTGATCGGTTCAGACGGTTTTGGCTTTGCCCCGGATAAAGGACGTTGGGCAAAAGTTGCGCAGCTGGGAGGCGTAGTGATAGGTGACGATGTCGAGATCGGAGCCAATACGGCCATTGATCGGGGGGCATTGGACAATACGGTCATTGAAAACGGTGTGAAGCTCGATAATCAAATTCAGATTGCTCACAATGTCCGGGTTGGCGAAAATACCGCAATGGCGGCCTGCTGTGCAGTCGCCGGTAGTACCAGTATTGGCAAGAATTGCATTATTGGAGGTGCCAGTGGTATTGCCGGGCATTTGGTGATTGCAGATCAGGTGCACATCACTGCGATGACCATGGTAATTAAAAGCCTTACCGAGCCGGGGGTTTATTCCTCGGGTACAGGGGTGCAGCCCAACGCAAAATGGCGCAAGAGTATTGCGAGACTGCGTCAACTCGATCAGATGGCTGGGCGAATCAAGGCCCTCGAAAAGAAACTCAAAGACAGCGACTAGATGTTGCCTGCCAAGGCATCCGGGAAACAATAGTTATGATCATGGATATCAACGAAATCCAAACTTACTTGCCCCACCGTTATCCGTTTTTATTGGTCGACCGGGTGACCGAAGTGGAGTCTGGTAAGTGTATAAAAGGCTATAAGAACGTCAGTTTCAACGAGCCTTTTTTCGAAGGGCATTTCCCCGGCATGCCAATTATGCCAGGCGTGTTTATGCTAGAGGCGCTGGCACAGATTTCGGGCATTTTGGGCTTTGTGACCACCAATAAGAAGCCCAGTGAAAATTTGGTACACTATTTTGCGGGTTCCAATCGTGCGCGTTTCAAGCGCCCCGTTGTGCCGGGGGATCAGTTGGTGCTCGAGTCTGATTTGGTTGCGGCAAAACACAGTATGTGGAAGTTCGACTGTCGCGCATTAGTGAACGGAGAAGTAGCCTGTGTGGCTGAAATAATGACCGCAGAGCGAGAAAGATAATGACGATACATCCTCAGGCACTTGTAGACCCATCTGCAAAAATTGGCGCCAACGTTGAAATTGGCCCCTGGACTTTGATTGGCCCCGATGTCGAGATTGGCGATAACACGCGTATCATGTCGCATGTGGTCATCAAAGGGCCGACACGAATTGGCAAGAATAACCAGATTTTTCAGTTCTCAAGTATCGGTGAAGATTGTCAGGACAAAAAGTTTGCTGGTGAACCGACCCGGCTGGAGATCGGAGATAACAACGTTATTCGGGAAAGCTGTACGATTCACCGGGGTACGGTTCAGGATCAAAGTCTAACGTCGATTGGCAGTGGCAACCTGTTTATGGCCTATGTGCATGTCGCGCATGATTGTATGATCGGCAATGATTCCATCTTTGCCAATAATGCAACGCTGGCTGGCCATGTGCATGTTGCCGACCAGGTGATTTTGGGCGGTGGAACGATGGTTCATCAATTTTGTCGAATCGGCGCT